>NZ_JBIWCL010000012.1:0-229500 GCF_044761485.1 Streptomyces sp. NPDC097617 | reverse complement strand
CCTACGTCACACCGCCCGCGACTGCCGCAGGCCCCTTGCTGCCCTGGGTCTCACCGGATGAACCCGGACACAAGGTGATCATGCAACTGACCCTGCCCGGCACCCTTCCTGCAATGTGCGGGCTGGGCGCCGAGGCGGTACTCGGGATCTGCCGCAAGTCGTCCTGAAGGAAAGGTACCCACACCCATGGCGCAGCGTAGTCCTAATCCAACACCCGACGGTCAGGTGGCATCGGTCATTTGCACCGATTGGCGACCGCGTACCTTCGACCGGTCGGAGCGTTGGCGGCTCGCTGACATCATCTTCGGGCCTGCGCGCTCGCAGCAAGGGGAATCGGCGCAGCATCACGCGGGTTGACTCGGGGCATAGGTCATTGGTCGGATTGTCGTGACCCCGAGGAGAGAATGTGCAAAAGAGACATCTAGCCCGGACTTCGGCGCGGAACATCATGCTTCGCGTCGCCATCTATCTTCGTGTTTCCACTGCGAAGCAGCTGCGAGGGTACGGGCTCAACGTCCAGTTTGATGAATCGATAGCCTGGCTCGACTACAAGATCGGCAAGGGCAATTACACCTTCGAGGTGTACACCGACGGTGGCGTGTCTGGGAAGCTAGCCGACCGGCCAGACCTCGCCGCGCTAAATGCGGACATCGCGGACGGTCGGTACGACCTCGTGATTTTCGGGAAGCTGGACCGCATCGGGCGGACCATGAAGAACATTCACCGCTGGGTGTACGACACCACCGACCGCGACGTCCGTGTTGCTACCGCTGACGGTCGAATCGACAGCGACGATGAGATGTTCGGCATCCAGCTGAGCCTCCTCGCCTACATGGCGGAACTTGAGCACGCCATGATCCTCGACCGAACGATGGGAGGGCGGGAGAAGAAGCTGGAGGCCGGCGGATGGCCGGGCGGGGTAGCGCCCTTCTGGCTTGAACTACCTGCAAAGGGGGTCGTCGGCCCTCCAACCTTGAGGAGGGAGGGCGTCGAGTTCCTCGAACTGGCCGCATGTCTGCTTGTCGACGAACCCAACAGTGCGGAGGAGGCGGCGAGGAGCCTCAACGCCCTTGGGCGCACTACTCCGCGGGGCTTGCCGTGGTCCGGCGCCAACCTCATCCGGGTGTTCATGCAGACTGCCCTTGACGGGTACATCATCTACCGAAACGTGGAGCGCGCCGGCAGCGGTGTCCGACTTGCACCGGACGGGCAGCCTCTTTATGGGGAAACGGTCCGTATCCCAGTTCCGGCGCCACTGCCGGCTGAGCGTGTTGCTGAAGTTAGAAAGGCTCTTGCTCGACGTTCCTTCGCTAAGAGTGGGCAGAAGGAGTACCTCTTGTCCAGGCGCGTTCATGCATTGTGTGGCAGCCACTATGTCGGTACCTATCGGGAAACTAGAGATCGGACCACGTATCGGTGCAGTGGCCACCGCTCCGACAATCCATGTTCCTGTCAGGAGATCCTCGCGGAACCCCTGGAGGAAGTAGTTTGGAAAGAGGTGGCCGACACATTGGGGGATCAGGAAAAACTGCAAAAGCTTGCGGAAGAATGGATCGGTGAAATTCCAAACCGATCCCGTTCGTATCGTGAGCGAATAGCGGAGCTCGACGAGCAGATCGATCGCAATCAGCGGATGCGTAAGAAGAAGCTTGTTGCGCTCGCAGCGGCCATGGCGGCTGATGAAAGTGACGATACGGAGACCGAGGAGGAAATTAGGGCCACCATCGAAGAGGTGAGGGAGGAGCTTAAAGGGAAGGAGCAGCAGCTCCGAAAAATGCGTGACGATACGATGGAGTGGCTTCTTGAAGCGGAGCTGCAAGAAGCCAGAGCCAACGAAATTCTGGACTTGGCCCTCCAGGCGAGGCCCAGGCTGGACGACCTCCCTGTGGCGAAGAAGCGCGATCTGCTGGACCTGCTGGACGTGCAGGTTGTTGTGACCAGCGAGGTTCCCGGAGCGCTCCGAAGCGGGGGTTGCCTCTTCGAGAGTTGGTTCGATGGTCGGCGGCACCTCGTGCCGCCCCCGCTCACCGACGACCGGTGGTCGCAGGTGGAGGACCTCTTCCCGAAGCCGAAGAAGCTGTCGAGGGTTGTTCCTCCGCGACTCGCCTTTGAAGCGTCGCTGCACAAGGTCCGGAACGGAGTGATGTGGAAGGACCTCCCCGACCAGGTCACACAGGGGCACCGCCCGCAGGGCCTCTACCAGCGGGCCCTCGACTACTTGAAGACCGGAGTGTGGGAGAGCGCCGTACTTGCGCTGGGGGAACGCGACGGGACGGCGGTGCCACCCTTGTACGGGCTGCCGGACCTGCACATCACTGGAACCTTCGACCCTCGTCTCAGCGGTCCCACACGGCGTGGGGTAGGGGACGGGGCCGTCGGTACGCATGAGGGCGCACCCACAAGCGTTTCAAGCTGTTCATGGCCTACCCCGGTGTCTTCTACAGCGACGACGGGCAGATCCTGCGCGCGATGCAGCGCGGCGCCGCCAACGGCGGGCTGATCATGATGCACGCCGAGAACGGCATCGCGATCGACGTCCTCGTCGAACAGGCCCTCGCCCGCGGGGAGACCGACCCCCGCCACCACGGCGAGGTCCGCAAGGTGCTGCTGGAGGCCGAGGCCACCCACCGTGCCATCCAGCTGGCGCGGGTCGCGGGCGCACCGCTCTACGTGGTCCACGTCTCGGCGGAGGAGGCGGTCGCCGAGCTGGCCGCCGCCCGCGACAAGGGCCTCCCGGTCTTCGGCGAGACCTGTCCGCAGTACCTGTTCCTGTCCACCGACAACCTCCAGGAGCCGGACTTCCAGGGCGCCAAGTACGTCTGCTCCACCCCGCTGCGCCCCCGCGAGCACCAGGCGGCGCTGTGGCGGGGCCTGCGGACCAACGACCTCCAGGTGGTCTCCACGGACCACTGCCCCTTCTGCTTCCGGGGCCAGAAGGAGCTGGGCCGCGGGGATTTCTCCAAGATCCCCAACGGGCTGCCGGGGGTGGAGAACCGTATGGACCTCCTCCACCAGGCCGTCCTGGACGGGCACATCAGCCGCCGACGATGGATCGAGATCGCGTGTGCGAGCCCGGCCCGGATGTTCGGCCTCTACCCGCAGAAGGGCACCATCGCCCCGGGCTCCGACGCCGACATCGTCCTCTACGATCCGCACGCCGAGCAGGTCATCTCCGCCGAGACGCACCACATGAACGTGGACTACTCGGCGTACGAGGGCAGGCGGATCACCGGACGCGTCGACACCGTGCTCTCGCGCGGCGAACTCGTCATCGACCAGCGCGAATTCACCGGCCGGGCCGGCCACGGGGCCTTCGTGCCACGCTCCACCTGCCAGTACCTGTAGAGCTCAAGGAGCCGCCCCATGGACTTCGGCCTCGTCCTGCAGACCGACCCGCCCGCCTCCCAGGTCATCAGCCTCATGAAGCGCGCCGAGCGCAACGGCTTCCGCTACGGCTGGACCTTCGACTCCGCCGTGCTGTGGCAGGAGCCGTTCGTCATCTACAGCCAGATCCTGGAACACACCCGCAAGCTGCACGTCGGCCCCATGGTCACCAACCCGGGCACCCGCACGTGGGAGGTGACCGCCTCCACCTTCGCCACCCTCAACGACATGTTCGGCAATCGCACCGTCTGCGGGATCGGGCGCGGGGACTCGGCGATGCGGGTCGCCGGGCGCAAGCCCAACACCCTGGCCCGGCTCGGCGAGGCCATCGACGTCATCCGGGACCTCGCCGAGGGCCGCGAGGCCCTGGTGGACGGCAACCCGGTCCGCCTGCCGTGGGTCCGCGACGGGAAACTCCCCGTCTGGATGGCGGCGTACGGGCCCAAGGCCCTCGCCCTGGCGGGGGAGAAGGCCGACGGGTTCATCCTCCAGCTCGCCGACCTCTACCTCACCGAGTGGATGGTCAAGTCGGTCCGGGAGGCCGCCGTCGCGGCCGGCCGCGACCCGGCGGAGATCACCATCTGCGTGGCGGCGCCCGCGTACGTGAGCGAGGACCTCGCGCACGCCCGCGACCAGTGCCGCTGGTTCGGGGGCATGGTCGGCAACCACGTGGCCGACCTGGTCGGGCGCTACGGGGAGCACTCGTCGATGGTCCCCGAGGAGCTCACCGAGTACATCAAGGCCCGCGAGGGCTACGACTACAGCCACCACGGACGGGCCGGGAACCCGTCCACCGACTTCGTCCCCGACGAGATCGTCGACCGCTTCTGCCTGCTGGGCCCGGCCGAGGCGCACATCGAGAAGCTGCGGGCCCTGCGCGACCTGGGCGTCGACCAGTTCGCCGTCTACGACATGCACGACGCACGGGAGGCCACGATCGACGCCTACGGCCAGCACGTCATCCCGTTGTTCAACTGACGCCGGCGGCGCGGGGCCGACCGAAGGGTCGGCCCCGCCCCGCGTTCAGGCCCGTGAGGTCCTCCGGTGGGACAGGGCGTTCAGGAGCGAGCGTGCGTTCCGCAGCGTTGAACTGAGGGCTCTCGAGCTGAGGACGCAAGGGGCCGAGCAGGGCGGCCAGCAACACACCGGGTCTGACGAGGGACGTGGGCGGGGCCTGGAGGGCCAGGACGTCCGTCAGCGCCGTGGCGGCACGGAACGAGCCGGTCGCCGTGCGGGACAGGCGGCTGACGCTGACATCGCCGAGCGGTTCGGCGTGCTGCAGCAGGTCGGCCAGGATGGGGTGGCGCAGCGTACGGGCGAAGGGCTCGAAATGCTCGGCGGCGCGGGTGGGCTCCCCGCCTGGGGCTCCCATCAGGCTGACGTGCCGGCGGTCGCCGTCGATCGGCAGAATGCCGCCGGCCTTGGCGGGCTGCCGCAGAAGCGGGTCGGCCTGCACGCCGACGACCGGCCAGCCGCGTGTGGGGACCGGGGCCCGGTAGAGGCGGCTCGCATAGACCATGCCGGAGTCGAGACGCTCCTCGGCGAGGCCGGTGAGTCCGAGCCGGGCAAGCTACCGGGGCAGCCGGGAGGCCCGGCCGGAGGCGTCGCTGACCAGGTCGGCCCGTAGTTCCGCCTCGATGCCGTCGGCATCACGCAGTCGTACGCCCTTGACGGCACGGCGGTCGCCGAGCAGCCCGACCACCTTGGTGTGCGTACGGACGGTGACCCGCGAGTCCTTCAGGACCTGCTCGCGGACCACGAGGTCTGTCAGGTCCCGGCTCGCGGTGATCACGTAGTGGGTGGCGCGCTGCCAGCGCCGGTACCAACCCTCGGGCGAGTAGATCACCATGTCGGTGGTCACCGGTATGCGGTCGGCGCCCGCGGCCATCAAAGGGTCGATGCTGCCCGGCAGCAGGGCGTCGATGGCCTCTGCGCCGCCGGCCTGCAGCCAGTGGATATGGGCGGCTGGGGAACCCCGGTGCGCGGTTCGGGCCCTGCGGGCAGCTCGTGGGCCTCGAGGATCTCGACGGAATCGGCATGTTCCTTGACCGCTGCTGCCGCGAGCATGCCGGCGAGGCTGCCCCCGATGATGACGACACGCCTGGGGGCGTGGCTCGTGGCTCGGCTCATGGCGGGCTGCCTTCTGCGCGGGCGCGATGGTGCGCATGGACGTTCCGGACTGCGGGCGAAGCGAGCGCCAGGAACAGCGGAACCGGGTCCCCGGCGCGCAACTCCGATGTCGAAGGGGTGTCTTGCAGGGACTCGGTATGCGTCCACTGCCGCTCGCGAGCGGCCCGGATCATGGTCGCATCCGCGGCGACCGCCGCGGAAGAACCACCCGTCCACGTGCGTCCGGGGCGGCGGCCGACGGCCGCCGCCCCGGACAGCCGGCCCGCCCCGGCCCGTGGCGGGCCGGAGCGGTGACCGGTGTTCGGTCAGGGAAGGAGCGGGACGAGGACGAGTGTCAGCGGCGCAGTCACGGAGGAAGCGGCGTAGCAGCTCGTCCCCGCGAAGGACGCGGTGTAGCTCGTCGCCGTGATCACCGTGCTGGGAACCGTCAGCGTCGGCGGGGCCAGTGTCGCCACCCCGCCGACGTTGGTGAGTGCGGTCCCGAGGACGACGGGCCCGAGCGTCGTGTTCGCCCTGAAGGTGACCAGTTGTCCCGGGAGCGGAGCGGCGGTGGAGGTGACCTTGAGCGTGGCGCTCATCGACTGGATGACGAACGTGCCGTTCGTCCGCAGGCGGATCTGCGCCGGGGCCGCCGTCAGCGTCGTGGGAGCCGGGTTCACGGTCAGGTTGGCCGACGTTGCCGAGGGACTGTGGCAGGTACCACCGTTGTAGACGGCGGTGACCGTGCCGCTGGCGCCCGCGGTGGTGGTGACGCAGGCCGTGCCGCCGGCGTTGAGTGTCACGGTCTGGACGAAGCCGCCGGGGCCGGTGAACGTGACCGTCCCGGCGGGCGTGCCGCTGCCCGGCGCGACGGTGGTGACCGTGGCGCAGAACGTCACCGGGCGGCCGCAGACTGCGGGGTTGGGGGTGATGGTGAGCGCGGTCGCGGTCTGGGCGTTGTTCACGGTCACGCTCGTCGCGCCCTTCACCGGCTTGAAGCATCCGTCGCCGTTGTAGACGGCGGTGACGGTGCCGCTGGTGAGGCTGCTGGTGGTGACGCAGGCCGTGCCGGCGGCGTTCAGGGGGACGGTCGTGTTGAGTCCGCCGGGGCCGGTGAAGGTGACGGTTCCGGTGGGGGTGCCGCTGCCGGGTGCCACTGCGGTGACCGTCGCGCACACCGTCACGGACTGGCCGCATACCGAGGGGTTGGGGGTGACCGTCACCGAGACCGCGCTGGCCGCCTGGTTGACGGTCACCGGCGCGGTGCCGGTCGACGATGAGAGGCATGCGTCGCCGTTGTAGACGGCGGTGACGGTGCCGCTGGTGAGGCTGCTGGTGGTGACGCAGGCCGTGCCGGCGGCGTTCAGGGGGACGGTCGTGTTGAGTCCGCCGGGGCCGGTGAAGGTGACGGTTCCGGTGGGGGTGCCGCTGCCGGGTGCCACTGCGGTGACCGTCGCGCACACCGTCACGGTCTCGCCGCATACCGAGGGGTTGGGGGTGACCGATACGGTGGTGGTGCTGGCGGCCTGGTTGACCGTCACGTCGAAGGGAGCGCCCGAGCCGGCGAAGCAGGTGTCGCCGTTGTAGGTGGCCGAGTACGTGCCGCTGGTGAGGCTGCTGGTGGTCAGGCAGGCTGTGCCGTCGGCATCCAGCGTCAGTGTCACGTTGAGTCCGCCGGGGCCGGTGAAGGTGACGGTTCCGGTGGGGGTGCCGCTGCCGGGTGCGACTGCGGTGACGGTGGCGCACACGGTCACGGTCTCGCCGCATACCGAGGGGTTGGGTTCGACCGTCACCGACACCGTGCTGGCCGCCTGGTTGACGGTCACGTCCAGTGAGCCCGTCGACGGCAGGAAGCAGGTGTCACCCGCGTAGGTGACGGTGACCGTGCCGGTCTCCAGCGCGGTCGTGGTGACGCAGGCCGTGCCCCCGGCGTCCAGCCCCGCGACAAGAGTGCTGCCGTCGGGCAGCAGGAAGGTGACGGTTCCGGTGGGGGTGCCGCTGCCGGGTGCCATTGCGGTGACGGTGGCGCACACGGTCACGGTCTCGCCGCATACCGAGGGGTTGGGTTCGACCGTCACCGACACCGTGCTGGCCGCCTGGTTGACGGTCACGTCCAGTGAGCCCGTCGACGGCAGGAAGCAGGTGTCACCCGCGTAGGTGACGGTGACCGTGCCGGTCTCCAAGGCGGTCGTGGTGACGCAGGCTGTGCCGGCGGCGTTCAGGGGGACGGTCGTGTTGAGTCCGCCGGGGCCGGTGAAGGTGACGGTTCCGGTGGGGGTGCCGCTGCCCGGCGCGACCGCGGTGACGGTGGCGCACACGGTCACGGTCTCGCCGCACACCGACGGGTTGGGCTCCGCGGTCACCGCCACCGCACTGGATGCCGGGTTGACCGCCAGATCCACGGTGCCGGTGGACGAGGAGAAGCATTCATCGCCGTTGTAGGTGGCGGTGACCGTGCCGGTCTCCAGTGCGGTCGTGGTCAGGCAGGCTGTGCCGCCTGCGTCCAGGGTCACGGTCTCGTTGAGTCCGCCGGGGCCGGTGAAGGTGACGGTTCCGGTGGGGGTGCCGCTGCCCGGCGCGACTGCGGTGACCGTGGCGCACACCGTCACCGTCTCGCCGCACACCGACGGGTTGGGCTCCACCGTCACCGACACCGTGCTCGACGCCTGGTTGACGGTCACCGGCGCGGTGCCGGTGGACGAGGAGAAGCATCCGTCGCCGTTGTAGGTGGCGGTGACCGTGCCGGTCTCCAGTGCGGTCGTGGTCAGGCATGCGGTGCCGCCGGCGTCCAGGGTCACCGTCTCGTTCAGTCCGCCCGGGCCGGTGAAGGTCACCGTTCCGGTGGGGGTGCCGCTGCCGGGTGCCACTGCGGTGACCGTCGCGCACACGGTCACGGACTGGCCGCATACCGAGGGGTTGGGGTCCACGGTCACCGAGACCGTGCTCGACGCCTGGTTGACCGTCACGTCGAAGGTGCCGGTCGACGAGGAGAAGCAACCGTCGCCGTTGTAGACGGTGGTGACGGTGCCGCTGGTGAGGCTGCTGGTGGTGACGCAGGCTGTGCCGGCGGCGTTCAGGGGGACGGTCGTGTTGAGTCCGCCGGGGCCGGTGAAGGTGACGGTTCCGGTGGGGGTGCCGCTGCCCGGCGCGACTGCGGTGACGGTGGCGCACACGGTCACGGTCTCGCCGCACACCGACGGGTTGGGTTCGACCGTCACCGACACCGTGCTCGACGCCTGGTTGACGGTCACCGGCGCGGTGCCGGTCGATGCGGAGAAGCAATCGTCGCCGTTGTAGGTGGCGGTGACCGTGCCGGTCTCCAGTGCGGTCGTGGTGACGCAGGCTGTGCCGCCTGCGTCCAGGGTCACCGTCTGGTTGAGTCCGCCGGGGCCGGTGAAGGTGACGGTTCCGGTGGGGGTGCCGCTGCCGGGTGCGACCGCGGTGACGGTGGCGCACACGGTCACGGTCTCGCCGCACACCGACGGGTTGGGTTCGACCGTCACCGACACCGTGCTCGACGCCTGGTTGACCGTCACGTCGAAGGTGCCGGTCCCGCTCGCGTAGCACTCGTCGCCGCCGTAGACGGCGGTGACCGTGCCGGTCTCCAGCGCGGTCGTGGTGACGCAGGCCGTGCCGCCTGCGTCCAGGGTCACCGTCTGGTTGAGTCCGCCGGGGCCGGTGAAGGTCACCGAGCCCGACGGATTGCCGACGCCCGAGGAGACCGGTGCCACGGTGGCGCAGAGCGTCACCGTCTGACCGCAGACCGACGGGTTGGGCACCACCGAGACCGTGACCGAGACGGGCGCAGGGTTGACGACGTGGAGCGTCAGCGGGGAGTTCGACCCGTTGAAGTCCGCGTCGCCGGTGTAGAAGGCGGCTGCCTGGTGGAGGCCGACGTCCAGGCCGCTGAAGCTGACCTGCGCCTGCCCGTTTATGGCCACGGGGGCGGTCAGTACCGGACCGTCGTCGCTGACGATGAAGGACACCAGCCCGGTGGGAGTTCCCGCGCCCGGCGGAACGGGGGTCACCTGGGCGGTGGCGGTCACCGTCTCTCCGCAGACCGAGGGTTCGGGGGCGAAGGCCAGCGTGGTGGTGGTGTTCGCGAGCGTGACCTCCTGGGTGTCCGCGCCCGTGGACGGGTCGTACTCCGCGTCGCCGGAGTAGTTGGCCTCCATCCCGTGGAGACCGACCTCCAGATCGCTGGTCGTGTACTGTGCCGTGCCGCTCATGTCGAGCGGCACGGTCACGACGGGCGTGCTGTCGACGACGAACTCGACGCTGCCGGTCGGGGTGGGGCCGGCGACTTCCGGCTGGACGGTGGCGGTGAAGGTGACCGACTGTCCGAAGACGGACGGATCCGGTGCCGAGGTCACGGTGGTGGTCGAACTGGCCATGCTGTGGCTCCCTTTCGGATGACCCGCGGAAGCAGATGAATCTCCTCGCCCGTATGGCGCTCGGCGAAGCACGGAACGCACGGGAAAACGCTGGTGGGACGTTCCGTTAAGAGCCCTTGTCCACATGGAGTCGGGGCACATCACCTGCTGATATCAGCAGTAGGCCTTCCGGCTGAGGACTTCGGCTAGACGGGTGAACAGAACACCACTCGTTCGGCTCAGCGCACTCAGGCGCGCGAGAGGCGATAAACCCGGATTATGCGGCGCCTTGGTGCACTCTCGCGAGAGGAAAGGTTTCCCTTTCGGTCGTTTTCCCGGGCACACAACTGGGCGGTGCCGGGGGTGTACTCACGCTCTCAGGACAGTCTGGCGGACTCACGGGCGTAAGAGAAAGGATTCCGCGCTGAGTGAATCATGTTATTCCTTCGCGGCATTTGCAATACCAGGGGTGCCACGGCACGCCGCAGCCCCCCGGTGCACCGGCTGTGCGGTACGCCGAGGGGCTGCTGGTGGGGGCGTCGCCCTTCCGGCGGTCCGCCGGAGTGGGCGGGCCTACTGGCGGACCGCCGTGATGGAACCTTGCCCGCCTGCCCTCTTGTTGGCGGCGTCGGCCTCCTGCCGCGTGGGGTACTGGCGCGTGACCCCGTTGGGCAGGACCAGCCGGTAGACGAGCGTGGACCGGCTGGCGCGTCCGCAGTTGCATGCCATGGTCTTCCTCCTTCTGTTCGGCCGCTCCGGCGGCCGGTCAAGGGGGAGGGCCGGGGGAGTTCCGGGGCAGGACCGAGCCCCCGACTCGTTCCCTTTGCCCTTTATCCCCGGGCACCGCACGCCGACACTCGCCGCCGTATAGTCATATTTATGCGTGGCGGCGATGATGGGGACTATTCCAACGTGCCGGTCAGTCAAGCCAGTTGGCGGCGAGGCCGGTGAGGTAGGAAAGGGTGAGCGCCGTGGCGCCCGCCTGGAACCACGTTTCCTCGCCGGCCCAGTGGGCGAGCACGGTGACGGCGCCCGCGACCCAGATGCTGACGCACCATCCGCAGGTGACCAGATAGGCCGGGTGGGAGTCTTCGCCGAAACGGTCGGCGATCCGGGAGCGGAACCCCGCGGCGAGGGCGTCCTTGGTGACGAATCGGGTGACGCGACAGACTGTGCCGAGCGACAGGAGGAAGATCAGCGCACTCATGGAATTCATCGTAGGGTTCCGCCCTCCTCCCCTCTCGTGTTTTCTCGAATCCGGCGGGAGGTCGGATCGGCCGGGAATGCGGGTAAGCGCCTGAGTGCCGTGCGGAAAATTTCGAGTCGGGTGAGACGGTTGGGTCGCCATGTAGCTTTTGGTGTGGGTTTCCTGCGCTTGGCCGGATCGTTAATTCATGACGTCTGCGGCATTTCGGGAGGCCGAACCGCTCGGGGTGGTCGCCCGCGTACTTCGAGTTCGCGAACCGGCTCTCGCTGTACGGGTCGTCGTTCCCGAACAGCAGATCGCCGCCGGGAACGTACTCGAAGGTGGCGCGAGCGGACATGGGGGCGACGGAGCCCGCCGCGCGAGACCTGCCTTCTCCGGAGCCGCTTCACCCGGTGGACATCCCGTGTCCAGACGCCGGTACGGAATCGGCAGTGGGGTTTGTCGGTCGGGCGTGCTTTGCTGGAGGCATGATCGATGAGTTCCTGGCCCAGGGCCTGTCCGATGTGGAAGAAGCCGTCCGCAAAGCGGCGGCGATCGAGATCATGCCGAGATTCAGGCAGCTCGCCGAGCACGAGGTCGACGAGAAGAACGGCCCCCACGACCTGGTGACCGTGGCCGACCGCAAGGCCGAGGAGTACCTCACCGTCGCCCTGACGCGGCTGCTGCCCGGCTCCGCCGTGGTCGGCGAGGAGGCCGTGCACGCGGACCCCACCGTCTACGAGGCGCTGCGCGCCGACGCCCCGGTGTGGATCGTCGACCCCGTCGACGGCACCCGCCAGTTCGTGAACGGGGACCCCGCCTTCTGCACCCTGGTGGCGCTGGCCGTGCGCGGGGAGATCCTCGCCTCCTGGACCTTCGCCCCGGCGCTGGAGGAGTTGGCGACCGCCGTGCGCGGGCAGGGCGCGTACGTCAACGGCGAGCGGATCCGCAGCGGTTCGCCGGATCCGGGCTCCGCGCTGCGCGTCGCCATCGCCCACCCGCTGTACACCAGCGACGAGGACAAGCGCACGCTCGCCCGCCTCGACGTGCCCGGTGTCGCCTCCCGGCCGTGCGGTTCGGCGGGCCTGGAATACCTGAAGGTCGCCCGCGGCGAGATGGACGGCCTGGCCTTCACCTGGCCCTCGGCCTGGGACCACGCGGCCGGTCTGCTGCTGGTCGCGGAGGCCGGCGGCGCGCAGAGCACGGTCGGCGGGGTCCCCTTCCGGGTGGACCGGGACAATGCGCTGCCGTTCGCGGTCGGCCGCGACGAGGCCACCGCCGTACGGATCCGGGAGCTGCTCAAGGGGGCCTGACCCGAATCAGGGGTGTCCCGGCCGCCGCGTGCGGAGCAATATCCTGGGGGTGCAGGCGCCGCCGGAAACGAAGGAGTCGCAAGTGCCGTCGATTCTCGATGTGGTCGTGGTGGGGGCGGGGCCCAATGGGCTGACAGCCGCCGTCGAACTGGCCCGGCGCGGCTTCTCGGTGGCCGTTTTCGAAGCCGCCGACACGGTCGGCGGCGGAGCCCGGACCGAGGAGCTCACCCTCCCCGGCTTCCGGCACGACCCCTGTTCGGCGGTGCACCCGCTGGGCGCCGGCTCGCCGGTCTTCGCCACGATGCCGCTGAAGCGGTACGGGCTGGAGTGGCTGCACGCCCCGCTGCCCATGGCGCACCCCTTCGACGACGGCACGGCCGCCGTGCTCTCCCGCTCGGTCGCGCAGACGGCGGCGTCCTTCGGGCCGCGCGACGCGGGAGCCTACCGGCGTCTGGTCGGGCCGTTCCTCGGCAAATGGGACACCCTGGCCCGGGACTTCATGTCGCTGCCGAGCACCGCACTGCCCCGGGATCCGCTCACCCTCGCCCGCTTCGGGCTCAAGGGGCTGCCGCCCTCCACCTGGCTGCTGAGCCGCTTCCGCGACGAACGGGCCCGGGCGCTGTTCGCGGGCCTGGTCGCACACGTCATCGCACCGCTCGACGGGATCGCCACCAGCGCCGTCGGCCTCGTCTTCGCGCTGGCCGCGCACGCGAACGGCTGGCCGATGCCGCGCGGCGGCTCGCAGTCCGTCTCCGACGCCCTCGCCGGGTACCTGCGCGACCTCGGCGGCACCATCCACACCGGCTTCGAGGTCAAGCGGCTCGACGACCTCCCGCCGGCCCGCACCTACGTCTTCGACACCTCGCCGACCGCGCTGGCCCGGATCGCCCGCCTGGGCCGCGCGTACGACGGCTACCGGTACGGCGCCTCCGTGTTCAAGCTCGACTACGCGCTGGACGGCCCGGTCCCGTGGACGGCCGAGGAGCCGCGCCGCGCCGGCACCGTGCAGATCGGCCCGCGCGCCCGGGACATCGACGCCGCCCTGCAGCTCGCCTCGGGCGGCCGGGCCCCGCGCGCCCCCTTCCTCATCACGGCGCAGCCCAGCCTGGTCGACCCCGGCCGGGCGCCCGAGGGCAAGCACGTGTTCTGGGCGTACGGACACGTCCCGGCGGGCTGGGACGGCGATCTCACCGAGGCCGTCGAATCCCAACTGGAGCGCTTCGCCCCGGGCTTCCGCGACCTGGTCCTCGCCCGCGCCACGGCCGGCCCGCCCCAGCTCGCCGCCCGCAACCCCAACTACGTGGGCGGGGACATCGCCTGCGGGGCCGCGTCGGGACTCCAGCTCCTGCTGCGCCCCAAGCTCTCCCTCACCCCCTACACGACGGCCCACCCGGCGGTCTTCCTGTGCTCCTCGGCGACGCCGCCGGGCCCGGGCGTCCACGGCATGTCCGGGCACAACGCCGCGAAGGCGGTCTGGCGCCACCTGCGAAAGGACTCCTGATGGTCCGCATCGTCCTGGTCCTCGGCGACATCACCGCCGAGAAGGCCGACGCGATCGTCAACGCGGCCAATTCCTCGCTGCTCGGTGGCGGCGGCGTGGACGGAGCCATCCACCGGCGCGGCGGCCCGGAGATCCTGGCGGCCTGCGAGGACCTGCGCCGCTCGCACTACGGCAAGGGCCTGCCGACGGGCGGGGCGGTCGCCACCACGGCCGGCCGGCTCCCCGCCGAGCACGTCATCCACACCGTGGGCCCGGTCTTCTCGCGCGACGAGGACCGCTCCGCGCTGCTGGCCTCCTGCTACCGCGAATCGCTGCGGGTCGCCGACGAGCTGGGAGCCCGTACGGTCGCCTTCCCGGCCATCTCCACCGGCATCTACGGCTGGCCGATGGACGACGGGGCGCGGATCGCGGTGGAGACGGTGCGCGGCGCCCGTACCGAGGTGCGGGAGGTGCGGTTCGTGCTCTTCGACGCGGCCGCCTTCGAGGTCTTCGAGGCGGCGGTGGCCGCCTCCGGCTGAGGCGTACCGCGGGATGCTGTCAGCGCGGCGACCTGCCCGCCGCGCCCGGGGCGGGCCGCGGGTAGGTCCGGGACTGCTTGACGCTGCCGAACGCGAAGCTCGACTCGATCGAGGCGATCCCGGGGATGGCGTGGATCCGGTGGCGCACCAGGGATTCGTAGGCTTCGAGGTCCTCGATGACGACCCGGAGCAGGTAGTCGCTGCTGCCCGCCATCAGGTAGCAGTCCTGGATGTGCTCGATGACCGCGACGTGCTCCTCGAAGAGCCGTACCGCCTCCGCCGTGTGGCGCTCCAGGCGGATCCGCACGAAGACGGTGACCGGGAGTCCGAAGGCGACCTGGTCGACCATGGCCGTGTAGCCGCGGATCAGACCCGCCTCCTCCAGCCGTCGTACGCGGCGCAGACAGGGGGAGGGGGACAGTCGGACACGGTCGGCCAGGTCCTGGTTGGACAGGCGCCCGTCGGCCTGCAATTCCCTGATGATCTGCAGATCGACTGCGTCCATGACCCCTCCTTGGCAGATTCTGCCCCAAACGTATGTCCGAGCGGCAGAACTGGCAATCGGCTGCCCCGGCCGAAGCCCTAGCGTTGCCCTGGCACGGACCGGACCGGTCCGTGCATCAGAGGCTGGAGCAATTCCTTGGTCGCGACGCACACCACCCGGGCGACCCCGCCTCCCGATGCGGCGGGCCCGCGGGCCGGACACCCCGGCCGGCGCGGGCTCTCCCCGCAGGCCGAGGGCATGCTGGCGCTGCTGGTGACCGTGTCGATCTGGGCGGCCTTCGCGCTCAGCGCCCGCGCCCTGAGCGGCTCCTCCCTGCTGCCCGCCGACGCGGCCCTGCTGCGCTTCGGCGTCCCCCTCGTCGTCCTGCTCCCCGCCCTGTGGCGGCGCCGTCGCGCCATCGCCGCGGTGCGCCCCGGACCCGCCGTGAAGATCATCTGTGGTGCGGGGGTGCCCTTCTTCCTGGCCGCGATGCACGGCGGCGCCCTGACCTCCGCCGCCTTCGTCGGCTCCATCGTCCCCGGTATGGTCCCGCTGTTCGTCTCTGCGATCATGATCCGCCGCGGCCACGCCGCTCCCCGGGGCATGCAGGCGGCCGGGCTCGCGCTGATCGCGGCCGGTGTGGTCGCCCTGGTCTGGCGCTACGTGGTCCCCGTGGACACCGACGTCCTCGAGGGCGCCGGCACGCTCCTGGTGGCCAGCGGGCTGTGGGCGCTCTACACGGTGGGTCTGCGCGAAGTGGACCTCGATCCCGTCGGATCGATCGGACTGCTGTGCCTGCCCTCCTTCGCCGTGATCGGGGCCCTGGTCCTGACCGGGGTGCTGCCGACCGGGATCGCGCACGCCGCGGGCAGCGACATCGTGCTGTTCCTCGTCGTGCAGGGGCTGGGCGTCGGACTGTGCGCGGGCCTGCTCTACGCCTTCGCCATCCGCCGGCTCGGCGCCGAGCGCAGCGCCGTCGTCGGCAGCCTCAGCCCCGTCGCCGTCGTCCTGCTCGCCGTCCCGCTGCTCGGCGAGACACCGACCCTCGCCGTGCTCGTCGGCGTGCCCCTCATCACCGCCGGCGTCTTCCTCGCCAACCGCCGCCCCCGACCCGAGGTTCCCGCAGATGCTTGAGCTCCTTCCCCCGCCGCCCACCGACCCGCTGTGGGACCTGACGTACGAGTTCGGCAGCGACGAGCGGCCCGAACGCCTGAACCTCGTCCTCGGCGTCTACCGGGACCAGACGGGCACCACGCCCGTCATGACCGCCGTGCGCGAGGCCGAGATCAGGCTGGCGGAGCGCTCCGACTCCAAGGAGTACCGCGGGCTCTCCGGCAACGCCGCCTTCAACCGCTCCCTGCTGGAGCTGGTCCTCGGACCGAGCGGGCCCACCGACCGGGCCGCGGCCGTGCAGACCGTCGCGGGCTCCGGCGCGCTGCGGCTGCTGGCCGACCTGATCTGCCGGACCCGCCCCGGGACCACGGTGTGGATCAGCGATCCCGCCTACGTCAACCACCGGCCCATCCTGGAGGCCGCCGGGCTGCGCGTGCGCACGTACGGCTGGCGCGACGCCGAGGGCGGCTTCGACACGGCCGGCGTGCTGAGCCAACTGCGGGACGCGCAGCGGGACGATGTCGTCCTGCTCCAGGGCTGCTGCCACAACCCCACCGGCGTGGACCCGCTGCTGGACGACTGGGAGGCGCTCGCCGAGTCCGCCGTCCGCGCCGGCTGGGTGCCCTTCGTCGACCTGGCCTACCACGGGCTCGGCGACGGCCTGGAGGCCGACCTGCTGGCCACCCGGATGCTGGCGGCCCGCGTCCCGGAGATGCTGATCGCGGTCAGCTGCTCGAAGAACTTCGGCCTCTACAGCGACCGCGTGGGCTGCGCCCTCGTGATCGGCTCCTCGGGCCAGGCCGTCCGGCACGCCGAGACGGCCCTGCAGAACGCCGCCCGGACCCTGTACTCGATGCCGCCCGAGCACGGCGCGGCCGTCGTGACCACGATCCTGCAGGACGAAGGGCTGCGCGCCGCCTGGCGGGCGGAACTGGACGTCATGCGGGGCCGGATCATGGACAACCGGGCCGATCTGGTCGCCCACCTGAGCGCGCTCGGCTGCGCGGAGCAGGCCCGCTCGCTCGTCCGGCAGAAGGGCATGTTCTCGATGCTGCCGCTGTCCTCGCACCAGATGCTCCGGCTGCGCAGGCAGTACGCCGTCTACGGCACCACCTCGGGGCGCATCAACATCGCGGGCATCCCGGCCCACCGGATCCCCGACCTCGCCCGGGGCATCGCGGGCGTGCTCGACGGCCCCGAGCCGGCCGACCGGATCCGGATGCTCCCGCGGCAGCAGTCCGCACCTGCCGCCGTGCTGCCGTAGGCCGCGGCGGCGTCCGGGTACGGCGGCCCTGCCCGGACGTAGGCTGTAAGGAGATCCGCGTCGTGCTCCGCACGAGCCCGACGGAAGGGGCAGCCATGAGCGCATGGCCTCTCTCGCGAGACGGCCCGGGGCCCGGGGCCACGCTCTGGGCGCCCGAAACGGTCACCGCCGTCCCGTACAACGCCCAGACCCCCGCGGCCGCGCTGACCGAGCCGGTCACCCCGGTGGGAGCCTTCTTCGTACGCGACCACTTCGGCATCCCGGGCACCGCCCCCGGCCGCTGGCGGCTGCGCGTCGGCGGCGCCGCGGCCGCCCCCTTCGCCATCGGCTACGAAGAGCTGCTCGCCATGGAGCACCGGGAACTCGACGTCGTGGTCGAGTGCGCGGGCAACGGCCGCGGCGAGATGACGCCCCGCCCGCCGGGCCTGCCGTGGAGCCAGCAGGCGGTGGGCTGCGCGCACTTCGCCGGCGTGCCCTTCCGCGCCCTCGCCGCACGCGCCCTGATCGCGCCGGCCGCGCTGGAGATCGTCTTCACCGGAGCCGACCGCGGCCCGGTGGGCGGCCGCCCGACCCCCTTCGAGCGCAGCCTCCCGCTCGCCGTGGCCCTCCACCCCGACACCCTCCTCGTCACCCGTATGAACGGAGAGCCGCTCGCGCGCGAGCACGGGGCGCCGGTCCGGCTCGTGGTCCCCGGCCGCTATGCGGTCGCCGACGTGAAGTGGCTGGTCGGGGCCCGGGCGGTGACCAGCCCGTTCATGGGGGTCTTCCAGAGCGAGGAATACCTCTACCTGGCCTCGCGCGGCACCCCCGAGGGCCCCGTGACGAGCGTGCGGGTCAAATCGCTCATCACCGAGCCCGAACCCGACACGGCCGTGCGCCGCGGCCACGAGACCCTCGTGCGCGGCCGCGCCTGGTCCGGCGGCGGGGTGGCGCTGCGCCGCGTCGAGGTGCGGGCCGAGTACGAGGACGACGACCGGCACCGCGAGTGGGGCTGGCACGAGGCCCTCCTCGAACCGCCCGCCGGCCCCTACGGCTGGAGCGGCTGGTCGTACCGGTGGACACCGCGGCGGCCCGGACCGTACCGGCTGGTGTCCCGGGCCACCGACGCACGCGGCGAGACACAGCCCCCGCACGCCCCGTGGAACGCCCGCGGATACGGCTGCAACCCGGTGGCCGGCGTTGAGGTGGTGGTCGTGTAGCGGCGGACACAGAGCCCCGCGCCCACGCCTCGGATAGGGTGAATCGGTAGGAATCAGGCCCCCCGGGGTGAGGTCGGTGCGTTGGACACTTACCAGTCGACGAGCGAGGTACCCGAGCAGCCGGCCGCGGCTGTCGGGTACGCGGGCGTGCTCCGCGAGCTGCTGCCGATCGCCCTGTGGCGGGAGGACGCCGACGGGTGCATCGTCGAGTGGTCGCTGGCCGCCCAGGACCTGCTCGGGCACCGCCCCGAGGACATCATCGGGCGGCCCGGCGCCGCCGTGCTGGTCCCCGAGGCCAACCGCGAGCTCGCCGACCAGCTGACCCGGCGCGTCCAGTCCGGCGAGACCGTCGTCGGCACCCTCCCCGTGCGCCACCGCGACGGCCACCGGGTGCCGATGGAGATGTGGATCGTCCCCGCCGTCGACCCGCGGGGCCGGATGGGGGCCATGCTCATCGCCGTGGAGACCTCCGAGGTGCTCCACATGCGCGACTCGCTCGCCGCCCTCCAGAGCCTCTTCACCCAGTCGCCCATAGGCCTCGCCACCCTCGGCACCGACCTGCGCTTCCTCCGGGTCAACGACGCCCTGGCCCGGATGAACGGCGTCTCCGCCGCCGAGCACCTCGGCAAACGGCTCACCGAGGTGGTCCCCGGGGTGAACGCCCTCGCCCTGGAGGCGACGATGCGGCAGGTCCTCGAACGGGGCACCGCCGTCGTCGACGTCCGCCGCACCGGCCGCACCCCCGCCGACCCGGACAACGACCGGACCTGGTCCTGCTCCTACGCGCCGCTGCTGGACGGCTCCGGCCGGGCCCTCGGCGTGATCGCCTCGCTCATCGACATCACCGAGGGCCAGCAGGCCCAGGCCGACGCCGAACGGGCCCGGCACCGCTTCGCCCTGCTCGCGGAGGCGGGCACCCGCATCGGCACCACCCTGGACCTCCACCAGACCGCCCAGGAGATCGTGGACGTGCTGGTGCCGCAGCTCGCGGACTCGGCCGACGTCCAGCTCCTCGAAGCGGTCCTGGGCCCCGACGAGGGCCCGGTCCCCGCGGCCTCCACCCGCGGTGTGCTGCGCCGCCTGGCGGCCCGGTTCCCCGACCCGGCCGCCCCCACCGCGAAACTCGCCCCCGGCCAGACCTTCCAGATCCCCATGGGCACGACCTACGAGCAGGTCATCACCGAGGGGCGGCCCATGAACCTCTACCTCTGCGACATCCCGGCACTGATCACCTCACCGCGTGCCGAGGCCCTGCGCGGCTACCTCGCCACCCTGGGCTCGGCCCGGCTGATCCCGCTGGTCGCCCGCGGCACGGTGCTCGGCGCGGTCGCCGTGACGCGCACGCGCGAGCGGGAGCCCTTCGACGAGGAGGACTGCGTCCTCGCCGACGAGCTGGTCGCCCGCGCGGCCCTCAACATCGACAACGCCCGGATGTACACCCTCCAGCGCCAGGCCGCCCTGACCCTCCAGCGCAGCCTCACCAACAGCGCCCTGCCCGAGGTCCCCGGCCTCGAACTCACCGGGCGCTACCTGCCCGCCAGCGACCACGACGTCGGCGGGGACTGGTTCGACGCCATCCCGCTGCCCGGCGGCCGGACCGGTCTGGTCATCGGGGACGTCATGGGCCACGGGGTGCACGCGGCCGCCGTCATGGGGCAGCTGCGCACGGCCGTACGGACCCTCGCGCGCCACGGCGTACCGCCGGCGCAGTTGCTGCGCTCCCTCGACGCCGTCGTGGCCGACCTCGGCGAGGACGAGATGGCCACCTGCGTGTACGCCGTCCACGACGCGACGTCCGGGGTCTGTGCGATCGCCCGCGCCGGCCACCCGCCGCCCGCCGTGGTCCGCCCCGACGGGAACATCACCTTCCTCGACGGCCCGCCCGGGACCCCGCTGGGCGCGGGCGGGCGGGACTTCCGCACCGAGGAGGTGCGGCTGCCCCCGGGGAGCCTCCTCGTGCTCTACACCGACGGCCTCATCGAAGCCAGGGACCGCGACCTCGACGAGGGCATGGAGCAGCTGGCGGGGGCCCTGCGGCAGGTGGAGCGGCCGTTGGAGGAGCTGTGCGACGGCATCCTTCGGCTGCTGCTGCCCACCGCCCCGCAGGACGACGTGGCGGTGCTGCTGGCCCGTACCCGGCAGGCCTGAAGCCCGAGCCCCCCGACCGCGGGGCCGCGGCCCCGCGGTTCACCAGGCCAGGTCCTCCAGGGCGTCCAGGTCCAGCGGGTCCGCCTCCTGCGGCTCGGGTCCCGCGGTCAGCGGCAGCTCGGCCCAGATGACCTTGCCGCGTTCGGTGTAGCGGGTGCCCCACCGGTCGGCGTACTGGGCGACGAGGAACAGTCCGCGCCCGCCCTCGTCGGTGGTGGCCGCGTACCGCAGGTGCGGTGAGGTGCTGCTGCCGTCGGAGACCTCGCAGATCAGGCTGCGGTCGCGCAGCAGGCGCACCCGCACGGGCGCGCTCCCGTACCGGATGGCGTTGGTGATCAGCTCGCTGAGGATCAGCTCCGTGGTGAAGGAGATCTCCTCCAGCCCCCACGCGGCGAGCTGGGCGGCGCCCGCGTTGCGTACGCGCGAGACGGCCGAGGGCTCGCCGGGCACCTCCCACTCGGCGATCCGGTCGGCCTCCAGCCGCCGGGTGTCGGCGACCAGCAGGGCGATGTCGTCGCTCGGCACCGGGAACAGCATCTCGGCGAGCACGTCCGCGCAGGTCTGGTCGGGGCTGCGGCCGGGCCGTGCGAGGGTCTCGCCCAGCAGGCGCAGTCCGGCGTCGAAGTCGCGGTTGCGGTCCTCCACCAGGCCGTCGGTGAACAGCACCAGCCGGCTCCCCTCGGGGAGCGTGAACGCGGCCGCCTCGAAGGGCATTCCGCCGACGCCGAGCGGCAGTCCGGCCGGCAGCTCGGGGAACTCGACGTCCCGGCCGGGGCGGATCAGCGCGGGTCCGGGGTGGCCGGCGCTGGCCATCTGGCACCGCCCGGAGACCGGGTCGTAGACCGCGTAGAGGCAGGTGGCACCGGTGACCCCGGCGGACTCGGCCACCCCGTCCGGGGCCTCGGCGTCCGCCGTGTCCCCGTCGACGCCCGCGATCGCGATCCCGGTCTCGTTCTGGTCGATCCGGTTGATCAGCTCGTCGAGATGTCCCAGCAGCTCGTCGGGCGGCAGGTCCAGGGTGGAGAAGTTGTGCACCGCGGTCCGCAGCCGGCCCATGGTGGCCGCGGCGTGCACCCCGTGTCCGACGACGTCGCCGACGACCAGCG
Organism: Streptomyces sp. NPDC097617; assembly: GCF_044761485.1. Taxonomy (NCBI): domain Bacteria; kingdom Bacillati; phylum Actinomycetota; class Actinomycetes; order Kitasatosporales; family Streptomycetaceae; genus Streptomyces; species Streptomyces sp. NPDC097617. The sequence goes on along the minus strand of NZ_JBIWCL010000012.1, from coordinate 207,802 downwards.
CCACCCGGCCGCCCGGCAGCGGGATCACGTCGAACCAGTCCCCGCCCACCCCCGCCTTCGCGGGCAGGTAGCGGAAGGCGACGTCCACGGCGTTCTGGGCGGGCAGCACCCGGGGCAGGAGGCTGCGCTGGAGGGTCACGGCCATCGCGTGCTCGCGGGTGAAGCGGCGGGCGTTGTCGATGGAGACGGCCGCGCGCGCACCCAGTTCGGCGGCGAAGGACCGATCCTCCTCGTCGAAGGCGTCCGGGGTGTCGGCCCGCCAGAAGTTGGCCATGCCCAGCACCACGCCCCGGGCCCGCAGCGGTACGGAGATCAGCGAGTGCAGCCCGTAGTCCAGGGCCACCCGGGTGCCCTGGGCGTCCTGGGCCCGCCAGCCCATGGCCGCCTCCAGATCGGCCGCGAGCACCGCGTGCCCGGCGTTCAGGGCCGCCGCCATCGGGGCCGTCGGCACGACGAAGCGGATGATGTCGCCGACCGGCTGGAGCGGGGAGTCCGCGCGGATGCCGGTGATGGCCGCCCGGCGCATCTCCGTGTAGACGCCACCGGCCGGCGAGGGCTCGTCGCCGTTCAGCACCGGCTCCAGCAGCTCCACCGTGACGAAGTCCGCGAACCGCGGGACGGCGACTTCCGACAGCTCCTCGGCGGTCCGCACCACGTCGAGGGTCGTACCGATCCGCACGCCGGCGTCGTACAGCAGCTGGAGGCGGCTGCGGGCCACCTCGGCGCGGCCGGAGAGCGCGGCGAGCTCGGTGGAGTCGCGCAGGGTCACGACGCTGCCCGTCGACATGCCCTTGTACTTCGCGGTGGGCCGCACGTTGACGGCGAGCAGCCGGTCGCCCGCCAGGTGCACGTGGTCCGTCACGACCAGGCCGGAGGAGAGCAGCTCGGCGGTGCGCGGGTCGAGGCCCAGGTCGGCGACGTGCCGGCCCTCGGCCTCGTCCGGCAGCGCGAGGAGCCGGCGGGCCTCGTCGTTGGCCAGCACGAGCCGCTGGTCGGCGCCGACGATGACCACGCCCTCGCGCACGGCGTGCAGGACGGCCTCATGGTGCTCGTTGATCCGGCTCATCTCCGCGGCGCCCAGGCCGCGGGTCTGGCGCCGCAGCCGACGGCTGACCAGGGCGGCGCCGCCGGTGCCGAGCAGCAGGGCGCCCGCGGCCGCGCCCAGCAGGAGAGGGAGCTGGCCCTCGACGACCTCGGAGACGTTCTCGATCTGTATGCCGGTGCCGACCAGTCCGACGACCACGCCGTCCGCGTTGAACACCGGGACGACGGCCCGGACGGCGTCGCTCGGTTCGCCCGTGAACGTCTCGGTGAAGGCGTGACCGGCGACGGCGCGGCTGAGGTCACCGGTGGCCCGCCGGCCGATCAGCTCGGGCTGCGAGTCGGTGTAGCGGATGCCGTCGGTGGTCATCACGGCGATGAAGTCGACGCCCGAGTCGCGGCGGGCGGCCTCGGCCAGCGGCTGGAGCACGGCGGTCGGATCCGCGGCGATCAGCGCCGATGCGAGACCGGGGGAGTGCGAGAAGGCCTCGGCCGCCGCCAGCGAGCGGTGGCGGGCATCGCGCTGGCTGTCGAACTGGGCCTGCAGTACCAGGGCCACCGCTCCGGCGGCGATCAGCAGGACCACGATCACCGCCTGGAGGGCGAAGACCTGACCGGCGACGCTGTGGGCCCACCGGGACGGGCGTGCGAGCAGGCGCGAGCCCCACCCGGTCGGCTGGCGACCAAAACGTCCGGTCATGAGCCATTTCTAACACTGTCCGGAGGGTTTGGTGTGGCCGCCGGTGCGGCTACCGGTACGCAGGAGGCCGCACGGTACGCCCGAGGGCCGAGACCGACGTGCGCGGTGAAGTGCTGGCGGAAGGTGACCTCGCTCGCGAAACCGGCCCGCCGGGCCACCTCCGGCACGGGATGGTCGGTGCGTTCCAGCAGCTTGCGGGCGGCGTCCAGCCGGTGGCGCAGCAGCCACCGGTGCGGGGTGGTGCCGGTGGCGGCCGCGAAGTGCCGGGCGAAGGAGCGCGGGGACATCCCGGCCCAGCCCGCCATGGTGGCCACGGACAGCGGCTCGTGCAGTGAGCGCAGGGCGCGGGACCGTACGGTGGCCAGCGCCTCGGCGGTGCGGTCCGCGGCCGGGACGGGCCGGTCCAGATACTGGGCGTGGTCCCCGGTGCGGAAGGGGCCCGTCACCATGGAGCGGGCGACGGCGGCGGCGGCCTCGGCGCCGTGCGCCTCCCGGACCAGGTGCAGGCACAGGTCGATCCCGGAGGCCACCCCGGCGGAGGTCCACAGCCCGCCGTCCTCGACATAGAGCGGGGCCTCCTCGACCAGGATCCCCGGATAGCGGGCCGCGAGCTGCGGGGCCAGCCACCAGTGGGTCACCGCCCGTCGGCCCTCCAGCAGGCCCGCTTCGGCCAGGATGAACGCCCCGGCGCACAGGGCGGCGACCGGCACGCCCCGGGCGTGCGCCTCGCGCAGGGCGTCGAGGACCGGCTCGGGCGTCGGATCGGCCGGTTCGTCCAGGGCCGGTACGACGACCAGGTCCGCCGTGGCCAGCCAGTCCAGCCCCCGGTCCGGTTCCAGGGTCAGCCCGCCGGGCAGCGGGATCGGACCGGGCTCCGCCGCGCACCGGCGCAGCTCGAAGCCGGGCACCCCGGCGCGGCTGCGGTCGGGGCCCCAGACCTCGGTGATGACAGCGAGGTCGAAGCTGCGGATACCGGGCTGGACGACGATGGCGACACGGCGCATCCCGTCAGTCTGCCAGGGGCCCTACTGCCGGGGGGAACTACTGCCAGCCTGGCAGGATCCCATCGGTACCGGACCCTGCGGCCGCTGTCGGGCCCGCGCCCCCGCGGACAGCATGGAGCCATGACAACGACCGCGATCGAGATCGCCCCCGACAGTGCCCTGCTGGTCATCGACGTACAGAAGGGCTTCGACGAGGAGTCCTTCTGGGGGCCCCGCAACAACCCGGCGGCGGAGGAGAACATCGCGGCCCTGATGGACGACTGGCAGGCGGCCGGCCGGCCGGTCGTCCTGGTGCAGCACACGTCCGTGCAGCCGGGCTCCGTCCTCGCCGCCGACCGTCCCGGCCACGCCTTCAAGGACCTGGTCGAGAAGCGGAGCAACGGCGCCCTGGTGGTCACCAAGACCGTGAACTCCGCCTTCTACGGCACCCCGGACCTGGCCGAATGGCTGCGGGAGCGGGGTATCGGTCAGCTGGTGGTGGTCGGCATCCAGACCAACATGTGCGTCGAGACCACCGCCCGGATGGCGGGGAACCTGGGGTACGACGTGCTCGTCCCGTTCGACGCCACCCACACCTTCGACCTCGAGGGTCCGGCGGGGCTCTCCCTGACGGCGGACGAGCTCGTCACCGCCACGGCGGTCAACCTCCAGGGCGGCGGCTTCGCCCGCGTGGTCAACACGGCCGACCTCCTGTCATAGCCCTGTCCGGGCAATTCCACGGCCGTGCCCGCGCCGAATTCAGCCCCTCCGGCGTTTGAGGAGCGGGTCCGGGCGGAGCCCGGTGCCCGGCGGAGCCGGGTTTCCCGGGGGCTCCGCCCGGACCCCGCGCCAAACGCCGCCGAGGCCAAAAAGACGGCGGCCGGTTCAGAGAATGTCGGCGGCGACGTTGGCGGCCACCTGCTCCAGCAGGGGGCCCGCGTTCGGGATGGACTTGGCCGGGTCGGGCTCCAGGTCCGTGAGCGGGTACGCCTTGCGGATCCCGGCCCCCTCGAGGGCCTCCTGGGTCAGCAGCAGCCGGCCGCAGACCGCCACCACGGGCTTGCCCGCCGCGCGCGCCGCGGCCGCGACGCCCGCCGGGGCTTTGCCGTGCAGGGTCTGCTCGTCGAGGGAGCCCTCACCGGTGATGACGAGCGTGGCCCGCTCCAGCGCGGGGGCGAAGCCCAGTACCTCCAGCATCAGCTCGATGCCGGGACGGAACGTCGCACCGAGCAGCAGGGCCCCGTAGCCGATGCCGCCCGCGCCGCCGGCACCCGGGAGCACCGCGCACCCGGCGGCCTTCGCGCCGATCGACTTCTCCAGTACCACCGCGAAGTGGGCCAGCGCCGCGTCGAGCGTCGCCACGTCCTCGGGCGAGGCGCCCTTCTGCGGGCCGTAGACAGCGGCGCAGCCCTTCGGGCCGGTCAGCGGGTTGTCCACGTCGCTCGCGAGGACGAAGTCCACCTCGGCGAACCGCGGGTCGACGCCGGACAGGTCGGCCGAGGCCAGGTCGGCCAGTGCGCCGCCGCCCGGACCGACCGGTTCGCCGTTCGCATCCAGGAACACCGCGCCGAGCGCGGCCAGCATGCCGGCGCCGCCGTCGGTGGTGGCGCTGCCGCCCACGCCGAAGACGATCGATCGCGCGCCCGCGTCCAGCGCGGCCTTGAGGAGTTCGCCCGAGCCGTACGTGGTCGCCGTCAGTGCGGCGAAGGTCCCCGCCGGCAGCAGCTGGAGGCCGGAGGCCTCCGCCATCTCGACCACCGCGGTGCCCTCGCGCAGCGCGAAGGCGGCCGTGACCTGGTCGCCGAGGGGCCCGGTGACCCGTACCTCCCGGCGCTCGAAGCCGGCTGCCACGGCTGCCGCGACCGTTCCGTCGCCGCCGTCCGCGACGGGGAGGGTCTCGATCTCCACGTCCGGTACGGCCCTGCGCAGGCCTGCCGTGACCCGCTCCGCGACCTGAACGGCCGTGAGCGAACCCTTGAATTTGTCCGCGGCGATGAGCACGCGCGCGGCCTCAGTTACTGCTCCGTCCGTCACCTTGCTATTCCCTTGCTATCGAACAGTGCAGTCGCGCCCCCATGAGCTTATCCGGAGGATCCTCCTACGCCCATGAGTGGCCTGGGCCACACCCGGCGCGCCATGCCCCTAAAGAGTGATATACGCCTGCATAGTGTGGCCGCATGAGCGCGGAATCACTGGAACAGTCACCTCCGGACCCTCCCGGAGGGGGATCCGACGGTCCGGCGGACGGCGCCCCCGACCACGTCGTCGTCACCGTGGGTGTGCTCGCCGTGTTCGCCGTCGTCGCCTGGGCGGCCCTGGGCAAGGACTCCTTCGACACCGCGTCGGGCACCGCGCTCTCCTGGGTGCTGGGCAACTTCGCCTGGCTGTTCGTGATCGCCGCCGACGTCTTCCTCGTCATGTGCGTCGTGCTCGCCATCAGCCGGTTCGGCCGGATCCGCCTCGGCGCCGACGACTCCGAGCCGGAGTTCACCAACCTCGCGTGGATCGCGATGATGTTCAGCGCCGGCATGGGCATCGGCCTGGTGTTCTACGGGGTGGGCGAGCCGCTCACCCACTACCCGGCGCCGCCCCCGGCCTCCGGGGCGGCCCCCGGCACCGGCGCCGCCGCCCTCGAGGCCATGGAGTACCCCTTCTTCCACTGGACCCTCACCCCCTGGGCGATCTACGGCATCGTTCGCGATGCTGGACGCCCTGCCGCTCTCCACGGTCACCTCGTGGGTCGCCATGGTCCTGGTCATGACCTACTTCGTCACCAGCGCCGACTCGGCTTCCCCCTGGTGATGGGCTCGCTCACCAGCCGCGGCTCCCTCAACCCGCCCACCTGGCTCGTCGTCACCTGGGGCGTGCTGATGGCCGCCGTCGCCGCCGTCCTGCTCGTCGCGGGCGGCCTGAAGTCGCTTCAGACGGCCACCATCCTGGTCGCACTGCCCTTCGTCGTCGTCATGCTGCTGCTCTGCTGGGCCCTGGTGAAGGAACTCCGCACGGACCCCGGCGCCGGCCCCACCCGCCACCACGCCCTGCACGGGATGCGCGACGCGGTCCGGGCCATGGTCGGCGACGCCATCACCGAACAGGGGACGGCCCGCCACATGCGGCTGCGGCGCGCCGCGGAGTCCAGGGGGCGGGACCACGAGGACGGGCCCGGCGCCACCGCGACCTGACGTCGGTAGGGTGGCCGCGTGACCACCACGGATGACTACGCCACGTACATCGCGAGCCTGCCCCGGGTGCTGGCCGGTGCCGCCGCCCTCTACCGGGACGTCGAGGGCCGGGTCCTGCTCGTCGAGCCGAACTACCGCGAGGGCTGGGCCCTGCCGGGCGGCACCATCGAGTCGGACCAGGGCGAGTCGCCGCGCACCGCGGCCCGCCGCGAGAGCGCCGAGGAGATCGGCCTCGACCTCCCCCTCGGCCGCCTGCTCGCCGTCGACTGGGTGCTGGGCAGCGGTCGCCCGCCGCTGGTCGCGTACGTCTACGACGGCGGCGTGCTCGACGAGGCCCAGCTCGCCTCGATCAAGCTCCAGGAGGACGAGCTGCTCTCCTGGCGGTTGGCCGAACCCGGCGAACTCGCCTCCTACCTGCTCGGATCGCTCGGCCCGCGCATCCAGGAGGCGTACCGGGTCATGCGGTCGGGCGAGGGCACCGCCGAACTCGAGAACGGCCGCCGCCCGGTCGCCCCGTAGACGACGCGGATAACACCGGGCTTACTTCGACCAGGACAGAATCAGCAGATGATCACGATGTACGCCTGGCCCAGCACGGCCGACGGGCCCGACGCCCTTCCCATGGTGCACTTCACCACCGACCAGCAGGCCGGTGGTGAAGTCACTGCGGAGGGGACCCCGGTCTGGCTGTTCGACACCGCGATACGCGAGGGCGGCTGGGTCCAGTTCACCGACTTCGAGGGCTGGTCCGTGCCCGCCGCCGGCTGGCAGGCCTTCTACCGCCGCGAGGACGACCTGCTCGCCGTCACCGGACCCGGCTCCTGCGAGGGCTGGTACCAGGGCAACCTCGGCGCGGACGGCGACTGGGTGGCGGCCGCCGCCACCCAGCAGAGCGTCGTCCTGCTCGCCGCCCCGGTCCAGCACCCCTCGCTGTACAGCTACGCGGTGGAGGCGGGCGCCGCGTTCGCCCTGCTGGTCCCGCTCCTCGTGGTCTGACCGGTCCGGCCCCCGCGCGGTCAGGCCAGCAGCTTGGCCTTGGCGCGGTCGAACTCCTCCTGCGTGATGTCGCCCTTGTCCTTGAGCGCGGAGAGCTTGTGCAGCTCGTCCGCGCTGCCGCCGGAGCTCGCCGTCTTCTGGACGTACTCCCGGAAGGCGGCCTCGTTCTCCTGGACCTGCTTCACGTCCCGCTCGCCCATGCTCCTGCCCCGGGCGATGAGGTAGACGAACACGCCCAGGAAGGGCAGCAGGAGTACGAAGATCAGCCAGCCGGCCTTCCCCCAGCCGCCGAGGCTGTGGTCACGGAAGATATCCGTGATGATCTTGAAGAGCAGGAAGAACCACATGATCCACAGGAACAGGTACAGCATCGTCCAGAAGATGTTGAGAAGCGGATAGTCGTCCATGCCGGACTCCGATCATGTAGCGGTATCTCATTGATACAACCGCTTCATGAGGTCCGCACGCGGAGCGCTCAGGCCCCCTCACCGGACTCGAAGGCGAGCAGGCGCACCTTGCGGTCGACCCCGCCGCCGTAGCCGGTCATGCCGCCCGACGCGCCGATCACCCGGTGGCAGGGGACGATGATTCCGACCGGGTTCTTCCCGTTCGCCAGGCCCACCGCGCGCGAGGCGTTGGGCTTGCCGAGCCTGGCCGCGAGCTCCCCGTAGGACCACGTCTCGCCGTACGGGATCCGTACGAGCTGGTCCCAGACGCTGCGCTGGAAATCAGTGCCCTCCAGGCGCAGCGGAAGATCGAACGCGGTGAGCTCCCCGGCGAAGTACGCGCTCAGCTGCCGCACCACTTCGGGGAAGGGTGCCTCCTCGGCGGCCACCCGCTCCCCGAAGGACTCCTCGGCGGGCCGGTGCCGCTGCCCGGTCATGTAGAGGCCGCTCAGGACCCCGTCCGTGGCGACCAGCGTCAGCGGGCCGTAGGGGCTCTCGACGAGGGTGTGCCGCTGGGTGGCGTTCGTGGTGGTAGGCATCGCTGGTGCTCCTCAGACGGGCAGGTGGTTGATCGGGTGGGCGTCCGTGGCCCACAGGTACTGGACGGCGTACGCACGCCAGGGCCGCCAGCCGGCCGCCCTGGCGGTCAGCGCCGAGGGGGTGGACGGCAGCCCGAGCCCCTGAGCCGCCCGCCGGACCCCCAGATCGGACGGCAGGAAGGCATCGGGGTCGCCGAGCGCCCGCATCGCGATCACCTCGGTGGTCCACGGGCCGAAGCCGGGCAGCGCCGAGAGCTGCGCCCGCGCCGCTTCCCAGTCGCTGTCGAAGCCGAGCGGCAGGGAGCCGTCGGCGAGCGCGGCCACCAGGGTCATGAGGGTGGCGCGCCGGCTGCGCGGCAGGGCCAGGGACTCCGGATCCAGCCCGGCGAGCGCCTGCGGGGAGGGGAAGAGGTGGGTCAGCCCGCCCAGCGGGTCCTCGACGGGCTCGCCGTACGCGGTGACCAGGCGGGCCGCGTGCGTGCGCGCCGCCGCGGTGGACACCTGCTGGCCCAGCACCGCCCGTACGGCGAACTCCGCCGCGTCGACCGTACGGGGCACCCGGCGCCCGGGGGCCTTGTCCACGAGAGGGGCCAGCAGCGGATCGGAGCGCAGCTGCTCGTCGACGGCCTCGGGATCGGCGTCCAGGTCGAGCATCCAGCGGCAGCGGCTGATGGCGATGGTGAGGTCGCGCAGGTCGGTCAGGGCGAGCCGGCAGCCGATGTGGTCGGGTTGCGGGGTCAGCGCCACCACGCCGGTGCCGTACGGCAGGCGCAGCGTGCGGCGGTAGGCGCCGCCCCGCCACTCCTCGACGCCGGGGACGGCGGTCGCGGCGAGGTGCCCGAAGAGGTTGTCGGGGTTCAGCGGGGCCCGGAACGGCAGCCGCAGGCTGATCGTCCCGGGGATCCGGGGCGGGGCGTTCCTGCCGCGGCCGGCCTTGACGGCCCGCTCGCGCAGCTCGCTCGGGGACAGGGCGAAGACCTCGCGGACCGTGTCGTTGAAGGTCCGGATGGAGGAGAACCCGGCGGCGAAGGCCACATCGCCCATCGGGAGCTCGGAGGTCTCGATCAGCACCCGGGCGGTCTGGGCGCGCTGGGCCCGGGCCAGGGCGAGCGGACCGGCCCCCAGCTCGGCGTTCAGCTGCCGCTCCACCTGGCGGGCGGAGTAGCCGAGCCGGGTGGCCAGCCCCGGCACGCCCTCGCGGTCCACGACCCCGTCCTGGATCAGCCGCATCGCACGCGCGACGGCGTCGGCGCGGGCGTTCCACTCGGGCGAACCGGGACTCGTATCGGGCCGGCACCGCTTGCAGGCCCGGAACCCGGCCTGCTGGCAGGCGGCGGCGCTGGGCAGGAAGGTCATGTTCTCGACCTTGGGAGGCACCGCGGGGCAGCTGGGCCGGCAGTAGATCCGGGTGGTCAGGACGGCGGTGAAGAACCAGCCGTCGAAGCGGGCGTCCTTCGACTGCACGGCCCTTACGCAGCGCTCGGTATCGGTGTGCATGGCTCTAGGATCCGGTGTCGCCGTACCGCCGGCTGGCGGTTTTCCGACATCAAGCCTAGCGCCGACTGCGGGTCGGTCGCGTTCGTCGCCCCGGGCCCCGGGAAGCGAGAAGCCCCCGGATGCCAACGGCATCCGGGGGCTTCTCCTGGTACAGCTAGCGCAGCGTCGCGGCGCGGGCCTCACGGCGGTTGTGCCGGAAGGTATTGGCCTTGCGGGTCGTCGCGAACAGCGGAATCGTCGCCGCCATCGCGATCTGCAGGGCGCAGCCCGCCTGGAGCAGCAGCTGACCGCCGGGGGCGTCGAACGCCCAGGCCGCCAGCAGCCCCATCGCGCTGATGATCCAGCAGAGCATCGCCACCGCGAGGACGCCCCGCGGCTTGGGGTACTCGACCCGGCTCACCATCAGCCAGGCCACCCCGATGATCGCCAGCAGCGTCGGGACGAACGGCAGCTCCAGCAGCACGATCGAGACGACCGTCAGCGCGCCGAAGGGGCTCGGCATGCCCTGGAACATGCCGTCCTTCATCGTCACGCAGCTGAATCTCGCGAGTCTGAGCACCACCGCGAGCAGCACGACGATCGCGGCCAGCGCCGACATCTTCTGGTGCGCGTCGACGGCGACCATGCCGTAGACGAGCACGAAGTAGGCCGGAGCCAGGCCGAAGCTGATCAGGTCGGACAGGTTGTCGAGCTCGGCACCCATCGGAGAGCTGCGCAGCTTGCGGGCCACGATCCCGTCGAAGAGGTCGAAGACCGCGGCGAGCAGCATCAGTATCACCGCCGTCGCGGCGCTGTTACGGGCCATGCCCGATTCGCCACCGCCGGTGAGGTGCGGAATGAGGATTCCGGTGGTGGTGAAGTACACCGCCATGAATCCGCACGTCGCGTTGCCGAGCGTGAGGGTGTCCGCTATCGACAGCCGCAGCGAGAGCGGCATGTCGTCCTCGGCGGACTCCTCCCCGGCAGGTTCGGGAACCCAGCCCGCGGCCGGAGTCTCAGGGTCAGTCACGGTCAATTCGTGTCACCCCCGCGGTGGTGGCCTGACCGACCTCGACCGCGACCTCGACGCCCTCGGGGAGGTAGATGTCGACGCGGGAGCCGAAGCGGATCAGACCGATGCGTTCGCCCTGCTCCACCTTGGTGCCGGCCGGCAGGTAAGGGACGATGCGACGGGCGACGGCGCCGGCGATCTGCACCATCTCGATGTCACCGAGTTCGGTGTCGAAGTGCCAGACAACGCGCTCGTTGTTCTCGCTCTCCTTGTTGAACGCCGGGACGAATCCGCCGGGGATGTGCTCCACGGACGTCACCGTGCCCGCGAGGGGCGCGCGGTTGACGTGGACGTTCAGCGGGCTCATGAAGATCGCGACCCGGGTCCGTCCGTCCTTCCACGGCATGATGCTCTGCACCACACCGTCGGCGGGCGAGATGACACGGCCCTGAGCGATCTCGCGCTCGGGGTCGCGGAAGAACCACAGCATGCCCGCGGCGAGCGCGGTGGCGGGCACGGCCGCCGCGGCCCAGCGTCCGGACTTGCGGGCCCGGGTGAGGCTGAGCGCCGCGGTGGCGACGGTCGGCAGAAGCCACGGCGATGCTCCGCGCGCGAGGCGTACGCCAAGGAGGCTGTCGCGAGGTGCAGAGGTTTGGCTGTGGGGCATGGATGACCTTCGTAGCGGGTGATTGCCGCGCCGCAAACAGGGGGACGGGACGGCGGCTTTACTGGAATGCTATCGGTTGCACGCAACAACTGGGCAAGCCAGAAGCCGAGTCGATGACCGTCAGCCAGTTACTGCCAGTGATCCTTTCGCAACGAACCCATGGACGATTCGCCGCAAAAGGGACTTTCAGCCCTGGAGTCGATACTCCTCGAGCAGGCGTCGCCCGATGATCATTTTCTGGATCTCGGCGGTACCCTCGCCGATCAGCAGCATCGGGGCCTCCCGGTAGAGACGCTCGATCTCGTACTCCTTCGAGAATCCGTATCCGCCGTGGATGCGGAAGGCGTCCTCCACGACCTCCTTGCAGTACTCGGAGGCGAGGTACTTCGCCATCCCTGCTTCGAGGTCGTTTCGTTCCCCGGAGTCCTTTTTGCGTGCCGCATTGACCATCATCGCATGGGCGGCCTCGACCTTGGTAGCCATCTCGGCCAGCTTGAACTGAATCGCCTGGTGCTCGGCGATCGGCTTGCCGAAAGTATGACGTTGCTGGGCATAAGAGACACCCAGTTCGAAAGCACGCTGAGCGACGCCGCAGCCACGGGCCGCCACGTTGACGCGGCCGACCTCGACCCCGTCCATCATTTGGTAAAACCCTCGGCCGGTCTGGCCGCCGAGGACCCGATTGGCCGGAATGCGCAGTCCGTCCATGATGAGCTCGGTCGTGTCGACGCCCTTGTAGCCCATCTTGTCGATCTTGCCGGGGATGGTCAGGCCCGGACGCACCTCACCGAAGCCCGGCTCCTTCTCCACGAGGAAGGTCGTCATCGACTTGTGGGGCGCCGTGCCCTCCGGGTGTCCTTCGTCACTTCGCACCAGAACGGCCACCAGGGTGGAGCTGCCGCCGTTCGTCAGCCACATCTTCTGGCCGTTCAGGACGTACTCCTCGCCGTCCTTCACCGCCTTGGACGAGATGGCCGACACATCGGAGCCCAGCGCCGGCTCGGACATCGAGAACGCGCCGCGCACCTCGCCCAGGGCCATGCGCGGGAGGAAGTGGTCCTTCTGTTCCTGCGTGCCGTGCTGCTTGATCATGTACGCCACGATGAAGTGGGTGTTGATGATGCCCGAGACGGACATCCAGCCGCGGGCGATCTCCTCGACGCACAGGGCGTAGGTGAGGAGCGACTCACCCAGGCCGCCGTACTCCTCCGGGATCATCAGGCCGAAGAGGCCGAGTTCCTTGAGGCCGTCGACGATCTGCTGCGGGTACTCGTCGCGGTGCTCGAGCTCGGTCGCGACCGGGATGATCTCCTTGTCGACGAACTCCCGGACGGTCTTGAGGATCTCCCGCTGGACGTCGGTCAGCCCGGCGGTCTGGGCGAGTCGGGCCATGGCTACTTCCCCTGTTCCTTCAGCGTGGGGCGGCCGGGCTGCTCGCCGCCGCGCTCCTTGATGTACGTCTCGGTCGGAACCATCACCTTGCGCCGGAAGACGCAGACGAGGGTGCCGTCCTGCTTGTAGCCCTTGGTCTCCACGTAGACGATCCCGCGGTCGTTCTTCGACTTCGACGGGGTCTTGTCGAGGACCGTGGTCTCGCCGTAGAGGGTGTCGCCGTGGAAGGTCGGCGCCACGTGCCGCAGGGACTCGATCTCCAGGTTGGCGATGGCCTTCCCGGAGACGTCCGGCACGGACATGCCGAGCAGCAGCGAGTAGATGTAGTTGCCCACGACCACGTTCTTGCCGAAGTCGGTGGTGTTCTCGGCGTAATTGCTGTCCATGTGGAGCGGGTGGTGATTCATGGTCAGCAGACAGAAGAGATGGTCGTCGTACTCGGTGACCGTTTTTCCGGGCCAGTGCTTGTAGACCGCCCCGACCTCGAACTCTTCGTACGTGCGTCCGAACTGCATGGTGCTCAGGCCTCCGGGATTTCGAACTTCGTCGTGCGCTCCATACCGCCGGCCCGGCCCTTGCCCGCGATGACCAGGGCCATCTTGCGGCTGGCCTCGTCGATCATCTCGTCGCCGAGCATCGCGGAGCCCTTCTTGCCGCCGGCCTCCGAGGTGCACCAGTCGTACGCGTCGAGGATCAGTTCGGCGTGGTCGTAGTCCTCCTGGGAGGGGGAGAAGACCTCGTTGGCCGCGTCGACCTGGCCGGGGTGCAGCACCCACTTGCCGTCGAAGCCCAGCGCGGCGGCCCGGCCGGCCACCTCGCGGTAGGCGTCCACGTCGCGGATCTGGAGGAAGGGGCCGTCGATCGCCTGGAGGTTGTGCATGCGGGCCGCCATCAGGATCCGCATCAGGATGTAGTGGTAGGCGTCCGCCGGGTAGCCGGGCGGCTGCATGCCCACGACCAGGGACTTCATGTTGATCGAGGCCATGAAGTCGGCCGGGCCGAAGATGATGGTCTCCAGCCGCGGCGAGGCGGCGGCGATCTCGTCGACGTTCACCAGGCCCTTGGCGTTCTCGATCTGTGCCTCGATGCCGATCTTGCCGACCTCGAAGCCCATGGTCTTCTCGATCTGGGTCAGCAGCAGGTCCAGCGCCACGACCTGCTGGGCGTCCTGGACCTTCGGCAGCATGATGCAGTCGAGGTTCTGGCCCGCGCCCTCGACCACCGTGACGACGTCACGGTAGGTCCAGTGGGTGGTCCAGTCGTTGACGCGCACGACGCGGGTCTTGCCGGTCCAGTCGCCGTTGTTCAGCGCGTCCACGATCGTGTGGCGGGCGCCTTCCTTGGCGAGCGGCGCGCAGGCGTCCTCCAGGTCCAGGAAGACCTGGTCGGCCGGCAGGCCCTGGGCCTTCTCCAGGAACCGGGGGTTCGATCCGGGCACCGCGAGACAGGAGCGACGCGGGCGAAGGCGGTTCACCGGGTGGACTGGCGTGGTCATGCGGGGACCTCCGTGCTTGCAACGAGTGCGTTGTCGATGTCGAGGGGGGCGAGCTTGTTGGCCTTGCGGATCTCGTCGACGATACGGCCGATGATCTCCGTGATGCCGAAGTCCTTCGGCGTGAAGACGGCGGCGACACCCGCAGCCTTGAGCGTGACGGCATCGGCGTTCGGAATGATGCCTCCGACGATGACGGGGATGTCACCCGCCCCCGCCGTACGCAGCCGTTCCAGGACGTCCGGGACCAGAGCGCAGTGCGAGCCGGACAGGATGGACAGTCCCACGCAGTGCACGTCCTCGGCCAGCGCCGCGGAGGAGATCTCCTCCGGCGTCAGCCTGATGCCCTGGTAGACCACCTCGAAGCCGGCGTCGCGGGCCCGGACGGCGATCTGCTCGGCGCCGTTGGAGTGCCCGTCCAGGCCGGGCTTGCCGACCAGCAGGCGCAGCCGGCCCGCGCCGAGCTCGTCGGCCGTACGGGACACCTTCGCGCGGACCTCGTGCATCGGCGTGCCGGGCTCGGCGGTGACGGCCACGGGGGCCGAGGAGACCCCCGTCGGGGCGCGGAACTCGCCGAACACCTCGCGCAGGGCACTGGACCACTCGCCGGTGGTGACACCGGCGCGGGCGCACTCCAGCGTGGCCTCCATCAGGTTCTCGGTGCCCGCCGCGGCCTCCTTGAGGCGCTCCAGCGCCTGCTGGGTGGTGGGGAAGACGAACGGGTCGCCGTTCCCCTGGCGGTCCGAGGACTCCTGGCGCTCGGCGCGCCAGCGGCCGATGCGCTCCACGGTCAGCGCCTCCACGGCGCTGTCGACCGTCATGATGGCGCCGTCCAGGTCGGCCGTGAGCGGGTTCTCCTCGGTCTGCTGGAAGCAGTTGACACCGACGATCTTGTCCTCGCCGGCCTCGATCCGCGCCCGCCGTTCGGCGTGCGAGGAGACCAGCTCGGACTTCAGGTACCCGGACTCGACGGCCGCCATGGCGCCGCCCATCTCCTGGATCCGGTCGATCTCGGCCAGGCAGTCGGCGACCAGGGAGTCGACTTTGGCCTCGATGACGTGGGATCCGGCGAAGATGTCCTCGTACTCCAGCAGGTCGCTCTCCAGCGCCAGGACCTGCTGGATGCGCAGCGACCACTGCTGGTCCCAGGGCCGGGGCAGGCCCAGCGCCTCGTTCCAGGCGGGCAACTGCACGGCGCGGGCGCGGGCGTCCTTGGAGAGGGTGACCGCGAGCATCTCCAGCACGATGCGCTGGACGTTGTTCTCCGGCTGCGCCTCGGTCAGCCCCAGGGAGTTGACCTGGACGCCGTAACGGAAGCGACGCTGCTTCGCGTTCTCGATGCCGTAACGCTCCTGGGTGACCTTGTCCCAGATGCGGCCGAAGGCGCGCATCTTGCACATCTCCTCGATGAAGCGGACGCCCGCGTTCACGAAGAAGGAGATCCGGGCGACGACCTCGCCGAAGCGCTCCTCGGGCACCTGGCCCGAGTCGCGCACCGAGTCGAGGACCGCGATCGCCGTGGACATCGCGTACGAGATCTCCTGGACCGGGGTGGCCCCGGCCTCCTGGAGGTGGTACGAGCAGATGTTGATCGGGTTCCACTTGGGGATGTGGTTGACCGTGTAAGCGATCATGTCCGTCGTCAGCCGCAGGGACGGCCCCGGCGGGAAGACGTGCGTCCCGCGCGAGAGGTACTCCTTGACGATGTCGTTCTGGGTGGTGCCCTGGAGCTGGGCGATGTCCGCGCCCTGCTCCTCGGCGGCCACCTGGTAGAGCGCCAGCAGCCACATGGCGGTGGCGTTGATCGTCATCGAGGTGTTCATCTGCTCCAGGGGTATGTCCTGGAACAGCCGGCGCATGTCGCCCAGGTGGGAGACCGGGACCCCGACCCGGCCCACCTCGCCGCGGGCGAGGATGTGGTCGGGGTCGTATCCGGTCTGGGTCGGCAGGTCGAAGGCGACCGACAGACCCGTCTGGCCCTTGGCGAGGTTGCGGCGGTACAGCTCGTTGGACGCCTCGGCCGTGGAGTGGCCGGCGTACGTCCGCATGAGCCACGGACGGTCCTTCTGGCGCTCTGTCATCTCAGGCTGTCCCTTAGGCCTTTGAACGATCTCAGACGTTTCGGCTGTGCTGGTGGGTCCGCCCGCTCACGCGTTGCGGAACCGGTTGATCGCGTCGAGGTGCGTCGCACGCAGCTCGTGGTCGCGCACGCCCAGGCCCTCCTCGGGGGCCAGCGCGAGGACGCCGACCTTGCCCTGGTGGAGGTTGCGGTGGACGTCGTAGGCGGCCTGCCCGGTGTCCTCCAGGGAGTAGACCTTCGACAGGGTGGGGTGGATCTTGCCCTTGGCGACCAGGCGGTTCGCCTCCCACGCCTCGCGGTAGTTCGCGAAGTGCGAGCCGACGATCTTCTTGAGGGACATCCACAGGTAGCGGTTGTCGTACTCGTGGTTGTAGCCCGAGGTCGAGGCGCAGGTGACGATCGTGCCGCCCTTGCGGGTGACGTAGACGCTCGCGCCGAAGGTCTCGCGGCCCGGGTGCTCGAAGACGATGTCCACGTCCTCGCCGCCGGTCAGCTCGCGGATGCGCTTGCCGAAGCGCTTCCACTCCTTCGGGTCCTGGGTGTGCTCGTCCTTCCAGAACTTGTAGCCCTCGGCGTTGCGGTCGATGACCGCGTCGGCGCCCATGGCCCGGCAGATCTCGGCCTTCTCGGGGCTGGAGACCACGCAGATCGGGTTGGCGCCGCCGGCGAGCGCGAACTGGGTCGCGTACGAGCCGAGGCCGCCGCTGGCGCCCCAGATCAGGACGTTGTCGCCCTGCTTCATGCCGGCGCCGTTGCGGGAGACCAGCTGGCGGTAGGCGGTGGAGTTGACCAGGCCGGGGGAGGCGGCCTCCTCCCAGCTGAGGTGGTCGGGCTTGGGCATCAGCTGGTTCGACTTGACGAGGGCGATCTCCGCCAGGCCGCCGAAGTTGGTCTCGAAGCCCCAGATGCGCTGCTCGGGGTCGAGCATCGTGTCGTTGTGGCCGTCCGAGGACTCCAGCTCGACGGAGAGGCAGTGGGCGACGACCTCGTCGCCCGGCTTCCAGGCGTTGACGCCGGGGCCGGTGCGCAGCACGACGCCCGCGAGGTCGGAGCCGATGATGTGGTACGGCAGGTCGTGGCGCTTGGTGAGCTCCGACAGGCGCCCGTAGCGCTCCAGGAAGCTGAAGGTGGACACCGGCTCGAAGATCGAGGTCCACACGGAGTTGTAGTTGACCGAGGAGGCCATGACGGCGACCAGGGCCTCGCCCGGGCCCAGCTCCGGCACCGGGACGTTGTCCAGGTGGAGGGACTTGCGCGGGTCCTTCTCGCGTGTCGTCAGCCCCGCGAACATTTCCGCCTCGTCCTTGTGCACGGTGATCGCGCGGTACGAGTCGGGCAGCGGCAGGGCCGCGAAGTCTGCGGCGGTGGCGGACTGCGACTGAATCGCGTCCAGGATGTCCTTCACGGTAGAGCCTCCGGCTAGCGCTGATGAGGGTGCGCTGAGGTAAACGGGGGTGCGTGGTGCGGGTGCGGTGTGCCGTCGGTCCGGCTGGTGCGATGGTGCTCGCTGTGGTGCGGTGCGACGCCCGTGGTGAGGCGTGCGGTGCCTGGTGACGCAGGCAATCCGGGGCGCGTTCCGTGCCGTGTGGGCGTGGGTCGCGGGGACATCCGGACAACTTCAACGTATGGCACCCCGTGTCACCCGGCAAGGCACCGCGTGCCAAAACTTTCTCTCATTTGCCGATTGACCTGCACGGATGAGCGATGATCGATCAGAGTTACCCGCGAGTAGGGGCAAGCCGGACAAACGAAAGCGGCCGCCCCCGGAACGGGAGCGGCCACTGTGACCGGGAGCACCCCCAGCGGTGGCCGGGGGTGCGACTGCTTCGACTACTTGGCGCGCAGTGCCTCTTCGATGGTCCGCATGACCTCGTCCAGCGGGGCGTCGGTACGGGCCACCGCCACCAGCACCTCGCCCTGCGTGCGGACGGCCGCCGGCGCGGCCGGCGCCGTGCCCAGGGTGCGGCCCGCGCCGATGCCCGAACCGAAGGTCTTCCGTACGATCGAGAAGGCGTGGTCCAGCTGCGCCTCCACGTCCCCCTGGCCGCCCGCGCGCAGCCAGCGCCGCAGCACGTGGTTGTGGGCGGTGACCACCGCCGAGGCGGCCACCTCGGCCAGCAGCGGATCGTCGTTGCCGTCGTGGTGGTCCTGCTCGTCGAAGTGGGCGAGCAGGTAGCGCGTGAACAGCCGCTCGTAGCGGGCCACCGAAGCGATCTCCCGCTCCCGCAGCGCCGGCACCTCGCGGGTCAGCCGGTAGCGCTCCACCGACACCGCGGGCGAGGCGGCGTACATCTTCATGACTTCCTTGATCCCGCGGCACACCGTGTCGAGCGGGTGCTCGTGCGCCGGGGCCACGTCCAGGACGGCCTCGGCGCGGGTCAGGGTGTCGTCGTGGTCGGGGAAGATCGCCTCTTCCTTGGACCGGAAGTGCCGGAAGAAGGTCCGGCGCGCCACTCCGGCGGTCGCGGCGATCTCGTCGACCGTCGTCGCCTCGTACCCCTTGGTCGCGAAGAGCTCCATGGCCGCGGCGGCGAGCTCGCGGCGCATCTTGAGCCGCTGCGCGGCCGCCTTGGTGCCGGCCGGACTCTCCGGGGTGTCGGAGGCCGTGGCGGCGTGGGGCGAGGTCTTGGCGGGCTGGGACATAGAGCGAAAGTACTTCATTCGTGCAGGGGAGCGCGCCTGCGGGGGGTGAGAGAGGGGTGGATGCGGGGGAGGGCCCGCACTGGGCTCGTGAGGGTTGGCCCGCCGTGAGGGTCCGGCGGGCCCGAGCAGCCCTCCCCACGCATCCGGCTCGTGGCCCGACCGATTACCGGCGGGCGGCGTACTCACGGAAACCGCGGCCGGTCTTCCGGCCCAGGCAGCCCGCCGCCACCAGGTGCTCCAGCAGCGGGGACGGGGCCAGGCCCGGGTCGCGGAACTCCTTGTGCAGGACCTTCTCGATGGCCAGCGAGACATCGAGGCCGACCACGTCCAGGAGCTCGAACGGCCCCATCGGGTAGCCGCCGCCCAGCTTCATCGCCGCGTCGATCTGGTCGATGTCGGCGTAGTGCTGCTCGACCATCTTGATCGCGTTGTTGAGGTACGGGAACAGCAGCGCGTTCACGATGAAGCCGGCGCGGTCGCCGCAGTCCACCGGGTGCTTGCGCACCTTGAGGCAGATCTCGCGGACCGTGGCGTGCACGTCGTCGGCCGTCAGGACGGTCCGGACCACCTCGACCAGCTTCATCGCCGGGGCCGGGTTGAAGAAGTGCATGCCGATCACGTCCTGCGGACGCGAGGTCATGCGGGCGATCGCGATCACCGGCAGCGAGGAGGTGGTGGTGGCCAGCACCGCACCCGGCTTGCAGACCTTGTCCAGCGTCGCGAACAGCTCCTGCTTGACCGCCAGGTCCTCGGCGACGGCCTCCACGGCCAGGTCCACCTCGGCGAAGGCGTCCAGCGAACCGGCCGGGGTGATCCGCTCCAGGGTCTGCGCGGCACCCTCCTCGGTCAGGCGGCCCTTGGACACCGCACGGCCCAAGGACTTCCCGATCGCGGCCTTGGCGGCCTCGGCCTTCTCCTGGCTGCGGGCGGCGAGCACCACGTCGTAACCGGCCTGCGCGAAGACCTGGGCGATGCCGCTCGCCATGGTTCCCGAGCCGGCCACGCCGACGGAGGTGACGGGACGGCCCCCGCCGACCAGCGACCCGTCGAGCGGGGTCTGGAGGTCGCGGACGATCACCGAGCTGCCCGGTGCCTCGTACGTGTAGAAGCCGCGGCCCGACTTCTGCCCCGTCAGGCCCGCCTCGGCGAGCTGGCCCAGGATCGGGGCCGGGGCGTGCAGCCGGTCGCCGGAGGAGACGTACATGGCCTCCAGGACGGTACGGGCGGTGTCCACGCCGATCAGGTCGAGCAGCGCGAGCGGGCCCATGGGCAGGCCGCAGCCGAGCCGCATCGCCGCGTCGATGTCCTCGCGGGAGGCGTACCGGGCCTCGTACATCGCGGCGGCCTGGTTGAGGTAGCCGAAGAGCAGGCCGTCGGCGACGAAGCCGGGCCGGTCGCCGACCGGGACGGGCTCCTTGCCGAGCTCGCGGGCCAGTTCGGTGACCGCCTCGACGGCCGGCGGGGCGGTCAGGACGCAGGAGACGATCTCGACCAGCTTCATCGCCGGGGCCGGGTTGAAGAAGTGCAGGCCCAGCACGCGCTCGGGGTGCAGCGACTCGGCGGCCATGCGCGTCACCGACAGGGCGTTGGTGCCGGTGGCCAGGATGGTGTCGGGCCGGACGATCGAGTCGAGCTCGCGGAACACCTGCTGCTTGATCTCGTACGTCTCGGGCACGACCTCGATGACGAGATCGGCCTCGGCGGCCGCGCCCAGGTCGGTGAAGGTGCGGAAGCGGGCGAGCACGTCCGCCCGCTCCTGCTCGGTGAGCCGCTCCCGGGCGACGGAGCGCGCGGTGGCCGCGGCGAGGGCGGTCGCGGCCCGGTGGCCGGCGGCCTCGCTGATGTCGATGCCGATGACCTCGCGACCGGCCCGGGCGAGGATCTCGGCGATGCCGGTGCCCATCGTGCCGAGGCCGACGACGGCGATGGTCTGGAGGGTGGGGTGACTGGACTGACGGTCCATCGAGGGACTCCAGTGGAAGAGGGTGACGACTGAGGGGCGCGCGGCGCACGGCGCGCGCGGATGCCGTACGGAAGAGCCGTGCGGTGAAAAGGGCCCGGAGTGAGGGAGCCCGAGGAGAAGAGCCCGCGGGGAGCAGCTCCCCGGGGCGGGAACGGCGGAACCCTGTCCCGGGGTCTCACCGTGGAAAAACGAACCGACCGGCACGAGGCGGCTGCGTCACCAGGCCGCCCTCGTACGTGTTGCAACGACAGTAACTCGCCGGTAACTGGTCCGCCATAGCTGGGAGATGTGACCTGTACCGCCGAAATGTACCGATCATCGATCATCGATCAACCGGCTGTCGCTGATGTCCCGAAACCCGGCACGGCGACCGCTGTGTCCCCCTAGGGTGGCCGGGTGAACGACGTGCTGGAGCGCCTGCGGGCGGAGGCGGGACCGTCACCCGAGTACGAGGTGCTGCTCACGGCCGGCCCCGACGCCCTGGCGGCCTCCCTGACCACGGCGGGCGCGCCCCTGTGGGCCCGCGAACTGGCCGCGTACCGGCTGGGCCTCGCCGGAGACCGCCGCGCCTTCGAATCCCTCGTGCTGCTCCTCAACCACCGCGAGCCGGCCCGCTGCGCGGCCGCCGCCGAGGCGCTGGCCGTCCTGGACGACCCGCGCACCGCCCGCGCGGCGGCGGCCCTCGCCACCAACAGCCTGCGCACGGCCTACGCCCTGCAGCCCGTGCGGCTGCTCACCGCCCTGCGCGCCCCCGAGTCCGTACCGGCCCTGATGGCCACCCTGGGGCGGCTGCTGTCCCCGCACGACCCGTACTGGCGGGTCGCCCTTGCCTGCGTCGAGGGCCTCGGCGCCCTCGCCGACCCCCGCGCCCGCGAACTCCTCACCCGCGCCCAGTCCCACCCCCGCCTCGCGGTGGCGGCGACGGCCGCGCTCCGCGGGCTGGGCTGAGGGCCCGTACGGGATCGCCCGACGGGCCCGGGCCCGGCGCCTCCCGACCCGGTCGGGGTCAGCCGCGGAAGCCGAGCAGGCCGTGCAGGGCCGCGCCGCCCGCCGACGGGGGCACGGCGCGGGTCGCCGTGGCCGGCTTCGGAGCGGCCTGGGCGGGGCAGGTGGCGTCCGAGGCCTGGCCCGACTTCAGGTACGCCGCGACCTTCTCGTCCAGGCACTTGTTGCCGCTCAGGGCGATGCCGTGGTTGCCGCCGCCCTCCTCGACCACCAGGGACGAACCCGACAGCTTGTCCCGCATGCTGAGCGCCCCCTCGAACGGGGTCGCCGCGTCCTCCGTCGCCTGGAGCAGCAGGGCGGGCGGGAGATCCGCGTTGGTCACGTCCGGCGCCCGCAGCGCCTCCGTCGGCCAGAACGCGCACGGCGCGTTGTACCAGGCGTTGTTCCAGGTCATGAACGGCGCCTTCGCGTGCGTGCGCCACATGTCCGCGCGCCACTGGTTCCAGTCCTTCGGCCAGGCCGAGTCCCGGCACTGCACCGCCGTGTAGACGCTGTAGCCGTTGCCGGCCGAGGGCTCCACCGCGCCGAACCGCTGGTAGGCGGCGACCAGCGGCTTCGGGTCCTTGCCCACCGCGTACGCCGCGAAGGCCTCGGCGAGGTTCGGCCAGTAGCCGTTGAAGTAGCCGCCCGGCATGAAGGTGTCCTCCAGCTCCGCCGGACCCACCACGGCGCCCGCCGGGGTCGCGCGCAGCGCGTCCCGCATCGCGTACCAGCGCCGCTCGACCGCCGCCGGGTCGGCGCCGAGCCGGTACGTGGCGTCGTACTGGGCCACCCAGGCCAGGAAGGCCTTGTGGCGGGCGTCGAAGGCGAGGTCCTGGGCCAGGTTGTCCTCGTACCAGACCCCGCCCGGGTCGACCACGGAGTCCAGGACGAGCCGGTGCACCCGGCCCGGGTGCAGTTTGGCGTACACCGCGCCCAGGTAGGTCCCGTACGAGTAGCCGAAGTAGCTGATCCGCTCCGCGCCGAGCGCGCCGCGCAGCGCCTCGATGTCCCGGGCGGCCGAGACGGTGTCGATGTACGGCAGCACATCCGCGTGCTTGGACCCGCAGGACTCGGCGAAGGACCGCACCCGGTCCAGGTTGGCCCGCTCGGTCTGCTCGTCCAGCGGCACCGAGTCCGGCCGGACGGGCTTGAAGTGGCCGGCCGCGCAGTCCAGCGTCGGCTCGCTCTTGCCGACGCCCCGGGGGTCGAAACCGATCACGTCGAACTGGGCGGCCACCTCCTTGGGGAGGGCGGAGGCGATGTACCCGGCCAGGCTGCGGCCGCTGCCGCCCGGGCCGCCGGGGTTGACCAGCAGCGGGCCCTGGGAGGTGGGGCCGGTGTGGGGGACCCGGGTCAGGGCGAGGGTGATCTGCCGGCCGGTCGGCCGGGCGTGGTCGAGGGGCACCTTGAGGGACGCGCACTGCAGCGTGGGGTACCGCGGGGTCGTGCAGCCGGTCCAGCGCAGCGCCGCCCGCGCTGGCACCGCGGCGGCCGGATCGGCGCCCGCAGCGGGCGCGGCCGTGACCGGGCTCGCGAGGGCGGCGGCCACGGTGGCGGCGACGGTGGAGATCGACAGCAGGACAGCGGCGCGCTTCTTCAAGGGGTGGAGCATGGGGCCTCCCAGCCGAGGGTTCTGGGCGGAATCGTCCCGGAAACCACGGCTGGAAGGGGGGATTGGGCCACCTATTGGCCCGATGTGATGACCGTTCAGGCGGCCCCGTGCCTCACAGCAGGCTGAGCTGGGTGGCCCCGGCGGGCGCCGGGTCGTCCGGGCGCTCCGGGGTGACGATCTTGTGGACCGTGCCCCGGCGGGACGGACCGATGCCGAATTCGGCCGCGAGTTCGTGGACTTGGCGGGTGATCCGGCGCTGGTACCAGGTGGGCGCGTACGGCCCGCCCGCGTACATCCGCTCGTACCGGGGGACCAGGTGCGGGTGGTGGGCGGCCAGCCAGGCCGTGAACCACTCGCGCGCCCCGGGCCGCAGATGGAGTACCAGGGGTGTCACCGAGGTCGCGCCGGACTCGGCCACGGCGCGCACGGCTCCCCGCAGCTGTTCCGGGGAGTCCCCGAGGAAGGGGATCACCGGGGCCATCAGCACCCCGCACTCGATCCCCGCGTCGGTGAGGGTCCGTACGGCGGCCAGCCGGGCGGCGGGGGAAGGGGTGCCGGGCTCGACCGTCCGCCAGAGCCCGGGGTCGGTGAAGCCGACGGAGACCGAGATGCCGACCTCGGTGACAGCCGCGGCCTCCCGCAGGAGGGGAAGGTCGCGCAGGATCAGCGTGCCCTTGGTGAGGATCGAGAAGGGGTTGGCGTGGTCGCGCAGCGCCTCGATGATCCGGGGCATCAGCCAGTAGCGGCCCTCGGCGCGCTGGTAGCAGTCGACGTTGGTGCCCATGGCGATGTGCGCGCCGGTCCAGCGGGGCGAGCCGAGCTCGCGGCGCAGCAGCTCGGGGGCGTTGGTCTTGACGACGATCTGGGAGTCGAAGCCGATGCCGGTGTCCAGGTCGAGGTAACTGTGGGTCTTGCGGGCGAAGCAGTAGACGCATGCGTGGCTGCACCCGCGGTACGGGTTCACGGTCCATTCGAACGGCATGCGCGAGGCGCCGGGCACCCGGTTCACGATCGACCGCGCCCGTACCTCGTGGAAGGTGATCCCCCGGAACTCGGGGGTGTCGATCGTGCGGGTCGCGACGGCGTCGGCGCCGAAGAGCGCGGCGGGGCCGCCGGCGCCCTCGGTCAGGTTCTCCCAGCGCATGGTGCCTCCTCGATGGTTCACCCGGAGAATAGAACAAACGTTCCCATGATCGTGCGAGGGCTTCCTGACCAGGGGCGACCCGGCCGGAGCGCCGAGTCGACCGGGAGTTCGTCCACCGGCCCACCGGTCGGTCACCCTGTCGGCCCGCCCGCCGGCCACCCACCGGACCGCCCGCCCCTGATCCGTGCGGCGTCCGGGCACCTCGGCGGCCGGTGGCCGCGGGGGGCCGGATTTGGGCGCCCGGCCCGGAGGTGGTTGGCTTCGCCGTGACGAGCGATCACAACTGCTGGAGGAACAGCTATGGCGCAGGTCGAGGCCACCACGGAGCGGATCATCGCGGCCGACGCGGAGACCGTGTTCGACGCGCTGGCGGACTACACCGGGACCCGCGGGAAGCTGCTGCCCGAGCACTTCAGCGAGTACGAGGTGCGCGAGGGCGGCGACGGCGAGGGCACCCTCGTGCACTGGAAGCTCCAGGCCACCAGCAAGCGCGTGCGCGACTGCCTGCTGGAGATCACCGAGCCCACCGACGGCCAGCTGGTGGAGAAGGACCGCAACTCCTCCATGGTCACCACCTGGGTGGTCACCCCCGCCGGTGAGGGCAAGTCCAAGGCCGTGGTCTCCACGGTGTGGAACGGCGCCGGCGGCATCGGCGGCTTCTTCGAGCGCACCTTCGCCCCCAAGGGCCTCGGCCGGATCTACGACACCCTGCTCGAGAACCTGGCCACCGAAGTCGAGGGCTGAGCGGCGGTGTTGGCGGTGGGGCCGGGGCGGCGGCCTCACCGGATCGGGTGAACCGGCCGCCCGGCGGGCGGTGCGCCGAGCGCCGGGACGTGCGCCGCGCCGGGACGCGAGCCCCACGGCGACCGGGGGCCCCGGCGGCTAGGGTGGGCCTCCTGAGCGCAACCGACCGCCCGGGGGCCCGATGAAGATCCTCATCTCCGCCGACATGGAAGGCGCCACCGGCGTCACCTGGCCCGCGGACGTGCTGCCCGGTACCCCGCAGTGGGAACGCTGCCGGGCGATGTTCACCTCCGACGTCAACGCCGCCGTCCTCGGTTTCTACGACGGCGGGGCCGACCAGGTCGTCATCAACGAGGCGCACTGGACCATGCGGAACCTGCTGCTGGAGAAGCTCGACGCCCGCGCCGAGATGCTCACCGGCCGCCACAAGACCCTCTCCATGGTCGAGGGCGTCCAGCACGGCGACGTCGACGGCATCGCCTTCGTCGGCTACCACACCGGAGCCGGCTCCGAGGGGGTCCTCGCCCACACCTACCTCGCCAACTCCATCACCGGGGTCTGGGTCAACGGGGTGCGCGCCAGCGAGGGCCTGCTCAACGCCCACGTCGTCGCCGAGTACGGGGTCCCCGTCATCCTGGTCACCGGCGACGACCTCACCTGCGTCGACGCCGCCGGATACGCCCCGGGCGCCGCGACCGTCGCCGTCAAGGACCACGTCTCGCGCTACGCCGCCGTGTGCCGGACCCCGGCCCGCACCGCCGCCGACATCCGGGCCGCGGCCAAGGAGGCCACCGGGCTGGCCGTGCGCCACGATCCGGTCCGCGGCGGCCCCTTCACCGTGGAGCTGGAGTTCGACGCCGCGCACCTGGCCATGGCCGCGACGGTGGTGCCGGGCGTGGAGCGGAGCGGGGAGCGCAGGGTCGCGTACAGCACCGGGACGATGTACGAGGGGATCCGCGCCTTCAAAGCGGTCACGACGGTCGTCTCGGCGGCCGTGGAGGAGCAGTATGGCTGACATGTGCGCAATCAACGCCCAGGGTCCGGCCGGTGCCGTCGACGCGGCGGACCGGGTGGACCGGGTGGACCGGGTGGACGGGGTGGACCGGGTGGCCCGGACGGACGGGGCGGGCGTGGCCGACGCGGTGGACGTGGTCGACGGGGTCGCCCTCGACGAGGCCGTCGAGTTCACCTCCGGTCTCATCAGGATCGACACCACCAACCGGGGCAGCGGCGACTGCCGCGAGCGCCCCGCCGCCGAGTACGTCGCCGAGCGTCTCGCCGCCGCGGGTCTGGAGCCCCTCCTGCTGGAGCGCACCCCGGGCCGTACCAACGTGGTCGCCCGGATCGAGGGCACCGACCCCTCGGCCGAGGCCCTGCTCGTCCACGGCCACCTCGACGTGGTCCCGGCCGAGGCCGCCGACTGGAGCGTCGACCCCTTCTCCGGGGAGGTCCGCGACGGCGTGGTCTGGGGCCGCGGCGCCGTCGACATGAAGAACATGGACGCGATGGTGCTTGCCGTCGTACGGGCCTGGGCGCGCGCGGGAGTGAAGCCCCGCCGGGACATCGTGATCGCCTACACCGCCGACGAGGAGGACAGCGCGGTCGACGGCTCCGGCTTCCTCGCCGACCACCACCCGCACCTCTTCGAAGGCTGCACCGAGGGCATCAGCGAGTCCGGCGCCTTCACCGTGCACACCGGCCCCGGCGGCCACGCCCTCTACCCGATCGCGGCCGGCGAGCGGGGCACCGCCTGGCTCAAGCTGACCGCGCACGGCACCGCCGGTCACGGCTCGAAGCCCAACAGGGCCAATGCCGTCAGCCGGCTCGCCGCCGCCGTCGCACGCATCGGCGAGCACGAATGGCCGGTCCGCCTCACCGACACCGTCACCGCCTGCATCACCGAACTCGCCGCGCTGCAAGGCCTGTCGGTGGACCCGCGCCGACCGGACCTCGACCTCGACGAGCTCCTGGAGCGGCTCGGCCCGGCCGGCGCCCTGGTCCGGGCGACCGTGCGCAACAGTGCCAACCCGACCATGCTCAGCGCCGGTTACAAGCTCAACGTGATCCCCGAGCACGCCACCGCCTACGTCGACGGCCGGACCGTGCCCGGCGGCGAGGCCGAGTTCGCCGCCACCCTCGACGCCCTCACCGGCCCCGACGTGCGCTGGGAGTACCATCACCGGGAGGTCGCCCTCCAGGCTCCCGTGGACGGGCGGACGTACGGGATCCTGCGCGAGTCGGTCGAGCGGTTCGACCCGGCCGGACACGTGGTCCCCTTCTGCATGGCGGGCGGCACCGACGCCAAGCAGTTCTCCCGCCTCGGCATCACCGGCTACGGCTTCTCCCCGCTCAAGCTGCCGCCCGGCTTCGACTACTGGGCCCTCTTCCACGGCGTGGACGAGCGGGTCCCCGTCGAGGCCCTGCACTTCGGCGTCCGCGTCCTCGACCACGCGCTGCGGACCCTGTGAGCGGGGCCCGGTGATGGAGGCGACGACCAGGCCCTACGGCAGCTGGCCCTCACCCATCGACGCGGGGCTCGCCGCCTCCCTCGACGGGCGGCCCGAGTACCTCGGCACGGTCGGCCCCGAAGTGTGGTGGACCGAACCCCGGCCCGATGAGGCCGGCCGCCGCACCCTGGTGCGCCGCCGCCTCACCGGCGACGGCCCCGAGATCACCGAACTGCCCGCCCCGTGGAACGTGCGCAGCCGCCTCACCGAGTACGGGGGCCTGCCCTGGGCCGGGGCGCAGCGGCCCACCGGCGGACCCCTGCTGGTTTTCGTCCACTTCGCCGACCAGCGGCTGTACGCGTACGAGCCCGACGCACCCGGCGACCCGGCGCCGCGCCCCCTCACCCCGCTCTCCCGGACCGGCGGCGGACTGCGCTGGGCCGATCCGGTGCTGCGCGGCGGCGAGGTCTGGTGCGTGCTGGAGGAGTTCACCGGGCCCGCGCCGACCGACGTACGCCGGGTGCTGGCCGCCGTACCGCTGGACGGGTCGGCCGCGCGGGAGCGCGGCGCGGTGCGGGAACTCACTCACGACCGGTACCGGTTCACCACCGGGCCCCGGCTCTCCCCGGACGGCCGGCGCGCGGCCTGGCTGGTGTGGGACCACCCCCGGATGCCCTGGGACGGTACCGAGCTGCGGGTGGCCGAGGTCACCGGGGACGGGCGGCTCGCCGACCCCCGGACCGTGCTCGGCGGCCCCGACGAGGCCGTCGCCCAGGTCGAGTGGACGGCCGAGGGGAGCCTCCTCGCGGTCAGTGACCGCGGCGGCTGGTGGAACCCGTACGGCGTGGACCCCCGGACCGGCTGGGCGATCAACCTCTGCCCGCGGGAGGAGGAGTTCGGCGGCCCGCTGTGGAAGCCGGGGCTGCGCTGGATCGCACCGCTCCCCGGCGACACCCCGCACGCTGCGGGCTCGGGACCCGGGCTCGTCGCCGTCCTGCACGGGCAGGGCTCCTCGGTGCTGGGCATCCTCGACCCGGAGAGCGGAGACCTGGTGGACGCCGCCGGGCCGTGGACCGCCTGGCAGCCCACCCTCGCCGTGCACGGCACCCGGGTCTACGGGGTCGCCGCCAGTCCGCGCAGCGCGTACGAGGTGGTCGAGCTGGACACCGCCACCGGGCACGCCCGGGCGGTCGGCGCGCAACGCCCCGACCCGGTGGACCCGGCCTACTACCCGGAGCCGCAGAGCCGTACCTTCGTCGGCCCCGACAACCGCCAGATCCACGCGCACGTCTACCCGCCGCACCACCCGGCCGTCCGGGCCCCCGCCGACGAACTGCCCCCGTACGTGGTCTGGGCGCACGGCGGCCCCACCGACCACGTGCCGCCCGTACTCGACCTGCACATCGCGTACTTCACCTCGCGCGGCATCGGCGTGGTCGAGGTGAACTACGGCGGCTCCACCGGATACGGCCGCGCCTACCGTGAGCGGCTGCGCGAGCAGTGGGGCGTGGTGGACGTGGAGGACTGCGCGGCGGTGGCCCGCGCGCTGGCCGCCGAGGGCACCGCCGACCCCGCCCGGCTCGCCATCCGCGGCGGCAGCGCGGGCGGTTGGACGGCGGCGGCCTCGCTGGCCGCCACCGACCTGTACGCCTGCGCCGCGATCATCTACCCGGTGCTGGACCTGCTGGGCTTCGCCGAGGAGACCCACGACCTGGAGTCCCGCTACATCGACGGCCTGGCCGGGCCGCCGCAGACCCTCGCCGTCCTCAGCCGCGAGCGCTCCCCGGTGGCCCGGGCCGACGGGATCACGGCCCCGTTCGTCCTCCTCCAGGGGCTGGCGGACCCGATCTGCCCGCCGGCCCAGGCGGAGCGGCTGCTCGCCGCCCTGCGGGGCCGGCCGGTGCCGGTGCCGCACGCATACGTGACCTTCGAGGGCGAGGGCCACGGCTTCCGGCGTGCGGACACCATGATCCGTGCGCTGGAGGCCGAACTGTCCCTGTACGCGCAGGTCTTCGGCATCGAACGCACCGACGTCCCACGGCTGGAACTGGACGGATAGCGGGTGCGGAGGCTCCGGGCGACGGAGCCGGGCAGCAGGACGCGCCAGACCGGCGGCGAGGATGCCGGCCGGCGCGGCGACCACCTCGCGGCCACGACGAGGCCGTAGCCGACCACAACCAGCTCCGGCCACCGGGCGGTGACCGCGTCGAGAAGCCCCGCCCAGGCGGCCCCGAACACATTCGACACCCCGACCACACCCCCGCCGGTGTTCGCGACGCCCCCGGCGACGATCCGGCCCCCGAAATGCCGGGTTTCGGGGGGTCGCATCGCACAGGATGAGGGGATGCGAACCCTCGTGCTTCTCGACGCTCCCTCCAACCTCGGCCTGCGCCCGCCCGCGCCCGGTGTCGTCCCGGGTGTCTACAAGCTCGCCGGGGCCCTGCGCGAGCAGGGGCTGCTGGCCCGGCTCGGTGCCGTCGAGGGCGGTGTGGTGGTGCCTCCGCGCTATGACCGCGGCGACTGGCGGGAGGGCGACGGCGTGTTCCACGCCGAGGCCCTCGCCGCGTACACCGTCACCCTCGCCGACCGGATCGAACGGCACCTGCGGGCCGGGGAGTTCCCCGTCGTGCTCGGCGGCGACTGCTCCATCCAGCTCGGCGCGGCCCTCGCAATGCGCCGCCTGGGGCGCTACGGACTGGCCGCGATCGACGGCTCCGCCGACTTCCGCCACCCCGGCAACGCGGCCGTGAACGGCTCCGTCGGCGCGGCCGGCGGCGAGGAGCTGGCCCTCTCCACCGGGCGCGGCCAGCCCGACCTGTCGGACCTGGAGGGGCTCTCGCCGTACCTGCGCGACGAGGACGTACGCCTCTTCGGGCTCCGCGACGGCGACCCGGACCTCCCCGAGCTGCACGCCGCCGGGATCTCCGCGGCCACCGTCGGGGACATCCGCCGGCGCGGCGCCGACCCGGTGGCGCGGGCGGCGCTGGACGGGCTGCACCCGCCGCACACCGCAGGGTTCTGGGTGCACCTGGACGCCGACGTGCTGGACCCCGGCGTCATGCCGGCCGTGGACAGCCCCGACCCCGGCGGCCTGGTACCCGACGAACTGGCCGCACTGCTCGCGGTGTTGGTCGGCTCGCCGCGCTGCGCCGGGCTCAACGTCACCATCTACGACCCGGACCTGGATCCGGACGGGCGTGCGGGCGCCCTCCTCGCCGACCTCGTCGCGGGTGCGTTCGCCTAGGGAGTCTTTGCGTAATCCTGACCGGTGGTCCTCCGCGGAACCCCTGTGCACCGGCCGCCGTGGCGTGTTCCATTTCCTTCATGGCCACCACCGTCCGACGCGCCGTACTGACCCTCCCCGCAGCCCCGTTGGGCTCGGACAACCCCCTGCCCGCCCTGCGCGCGCCCGACGAGGTGCACATCCTGGACGAGCGTGCGCGCGAGGGCATGCCGCGCGACATGGCGCGCCAGATCGGCTACGAGCCGCTGCGCTCGCTGCTGCCCGTACGGATCCGGGACGGGTACGGACGGGAGCGCGCGGAGCGGGAGTTCGAGTCGATCGTCATCGAGAACGACCACCTCCGGGTCACCGTGCTCCCGGAGCTGGGCGGGCGCGTCCACTCGCTCGTGCACCTGCCGACCGGGCGGGAACTCCTCTACCGCAACCCGGTGTTCCAGCCCGCCAACTTCGCGCTCAACGGAGCCTGGTTCTCCGGCGGCATCGAGTGGAACACCGGCGCGACCGGGCACACGACCCTCTCCTGCGCCCCGCTGCACGCCGCGCTCGTCCCGGCCCCCGACGGGGGCGTGATGGTCCGGCTGTGGGAGTGGGAGCGCCTGCGCGACCTGCCCTTCCAGGTGGACCTGTGGCTGCCCGGGGACGCGCAGTTCCTCTACGTCGGCGTCCGCGTTCGCAACCCGCACGAGCGGCCCGCCCCCGTCTACTGGTGGTCCAACATCGCCGTCCCGGAGGACCCCGGCACCCGGGTGCTCGCCCCCGCCGACGAGGCCTGGCACTTCGGGTACGAGCGGGCGCTGCGCCGTATCCCCGTACCGGAGTGGGAGGGCGCGGACCGCACGTACCCGCTGCGAGGCGAGTACCCGGCCGACTTCTTCTACGAGGTCCAGGGCGCGGCCCGGCCCTGGATCGCCTCGCTGGACGCCGCCGGGCACGGGCTCGTGCAGACCTCCACCGCGCGGCTGCGCGGGCGCAAGCTGTTCGTGTGGGGCGCGGGCGGTGGCGGCCGGCGCTGGCAGGAGTGGCTCACCGAGCCCGGTACGGGCGGCTACGCCGAGATCCAGGCCGGACTGGCCCGGACCCAGCTGGAGCACGTACGGCTGGAGGGCGGCGCGGAGTTCAGCTGGCTCGAGGCGTACGGGCCGCTGTCGGCGGAGCCGGTGCAGGTGCACGGCGCGGACTGGGCGGCGGCCCGCGGGGCGGCGGAGGGCGCGCTGGACGCCGTACTCCCGCGGGAGCGGGTGGATGCGGCGTACGAGGCGTGGCGCGGCTGCGCCGACACCGAGCCGGGGGAGCGGCTGGCCCAGGGCTCGGGCTGGGGCGCGCTGGAGGTGCTGCGCGGGGGCTTCGACCTGCCGGGCACCCCCTTCGGGGAGTCCGCGCTCGGTGAGGAGCAGGAGCCGTGGCTCCAGCTGTGGCACACCGGCGTCCTGCCCGCTCCGCGCCGGGTGGTCCCGCCGGGGCCGAGCCTGGTCTCCGCGCACTGGCGGGACATGCTGGAGACGGCCCCGGCGGATCCGCTGACCGAGTACCACCTGGGCGTGGCCCAGTGGCACGCCGGCGACGTGGCCCAGGCGGTGCGCAGTTGGGAGCGCGGGCTGGCGCTGGCCCCCTCGCGGTGGCCGCTGCTGCGGTGCCTGGCGGTGGCGGACGCCCTGGCGGGGGACGCGGAGCGGGCGGCCGACGGTTTCGCGGCGGCCTTCGAGGACCTGGCCGTGGAGAGCCGCGGCGGCGAGCCGTGGACGGCCGCGGAGTCGGCGCTCGGCCAGGAGGCGATGGCCGCCCTCCTCGCGGCGGGCCGGCTGCCGCAGGCCCGCGCCGTCTGGGACCGGCTGCGGCCGGCCCAGCGCGAGCAGGGCCGCTTCCGGTTGCTCGCGGCCCGGTTGCTCGCGGCCGAGGGCCATGTGCGGGCGGCCCGCCGGGTCTTCGAGGACGGCTTCGAACTCCCGGACCTCCGGGAGGGCGAGGAGACCCTCGCCGAGGTCTGGTCCACCCTCACCGACTGCCCGCTGCCGGCCCGCTACGACTTCCGCATGCGGCCGCCCACTCCTTCGTGATCCCGTCGAGGCGGGGCACGAACCGCTCGCCGGACTGGTGCCGGGCCCGGTCGGCCTGCTCCTCGTAGCCGATGTCCGACACGCCGTGGCACTCGGCGGTGTCGGCGGTCGCTCCCGCGGGCGAGTCGCCGGTGCGTCAGACCCGGCACAGGATCTCGGCGTTCAGGACCGAGAACCACGCGTCGGGGTCCGCGCCCCAGGTGTGCCAGGCCGCGCCGATGGCCGCCAGGTCCTCGGCCGTGGTGTGGCCGCCGCGGGTGGCGATGGCCGCGTACGCCGAGGCCCGCGTGCGGTCCGCCCACAGGGACGACCACCAGGCGGTCTCCTCCGGGGTGGCGAAGCACCAGGCCGCGGCCGAAGAGGTCACGTCCGTGAAGCCCGCCTCTCGGGCCCAGGCCCGCAGGTGGCGGCCCGCGTCCGGTTCGCCGCCGTTGGCGCGGGCCACCCGCCGGTACAGGTCCAGCCAGTCGTCCAGACCCGGCGCGGCCGGGTACCAGGTCATCGCCGCGTAGTCGGCGTCCCGCGCTGCCACGATCCCGCCCGGCCGGCACACCCGTCGCATCTCGCGCAGCGCCCGCACCGGGTCGCCGACGTGCTGGAGCACCTGGTGGGCGTGGACCACGTCGAAGGAGTCGTCCGGGAAGTCCAGCGCGTGGACGTCCGCGGGGGCGAAGGACACGGCGTCGCCCAGGCCGCGCTCCTGCGCGTACGCGCGGGCCTGCTCCAGGACGTCCCCGGCGGCGTCGACGGCGGTGACGCGACCGCCCGGCGCGACCAGGTCCGCCAGGTCCGCGGTGATCGTGCCCGGGCCGCAGCCGACGTCCAGCACCCGCATCCCGGGTCGCAGCCTGCCGATCAGGTACGCGGCGGAGTTCTCGGCGGTGCGCCAGCGGTGCGAGCGCAGGACCGACTCGTGGTGGCCGTGCGTGTAGACGGCGGTCTCCTTGGCGGCGTTCATGGCCGGGCCCCTCTTCGTCTCGTCGTCGAAGCGTTGCTTCCCACCGTAGGCGATCAGTTCGTCATATGAGACTGGCGTTTTGATATGTGGACACCACCCATGCGTGCCAAGGGCGTTGGAAGGGGCGGTGGCAGGGGCATGCGGGTGCGAGGAGAGTGACTGCGAGGGGGCACCACATCCCCGGGGCAGAGGCGGTGAAGGACATGACGGACACGCTGCTCGAACGGCACGCCGAGGCGCTGAGGCTCTTCGGTGAGCGGGTGCGGGACGTCCGCGGCGACCAGTGGGGCGAGGCGACGCCGTGCGCGGAGTGGAACGTGCGGGAGCTGGTCAACCACGTCACCGCGGAGCACCTCTGGATCCCGCCGCTGGTCGCCGAGGGCCGCACCGTCGAGGAGCTGGCGGGCAGCTTCTCCGGCGACGTGCTGGGCGACGACCCGGTCGCGGCCTGGGACCGGGCCTCGGCCGCCGCGCACGCCGCCTTCGCCGCGTCCGGCGCGATGGACCGCAGCGTGCGGCTCTCGTACGGGCCCGCGCTCGGTTCCGCGTACTGCTCGGAGCTGACCGCCGACTGTGTCGTGCACACCTGGGACCTCGCCCGGGGCATCGGCGCCGGGGACCGGCTGCCCGACACCCTCGTCGAGTTCTCGATCAAGGAGATCATGCCGTACGCCGACGGGCTCGCGTCCAGCGGTGCGTACGCCGAGCCGGTGGAGGTCCCGGCGGGCGCGGACGCGCAGACCCGGCTCCTCGCGATGGTGGGCCGGAAGGGCTGACGTGCGGAGGCGGCCCGCGCACACAACAGGCATGCAGTCCCAAATAATCGTATAAAGGTCAGGTCTGGCGGGGTCTCGCGAAGCCCGGCAGGTGCGACAGGTCCGGCGGGCCCGCCCGGTCCGGCAGGCGTGGCAGGGCGAGCGCGGAAGGCGGAAGCAGTGGCGGGGATGCAACGCACGGCGGCGGAGGGCCGCGGCCCGGTCCGGTACGGCCCGCCCGCCCCCCAGCCAGGCCTGCCCGTGCTCCCCGAGCTGGTCTCCGTCCTCGCCGCGGCCGCCGGGCGCGCCGCCCCCGAGCCCCCCGGCGGCGGCGACGCACTGCGGGAGGCCGCGTGCCGGCACTGGGGTCGGCGCGGGCTCGCCACCTCCCCGGAGAACGTGGCCGCGGGCCCCGGAGCCCCGGCGCTGCTGCTGGCCCTGCTCGGGGCGTACGGGGGAGACGTGATGCTGCCCCGGCCCTGTCCCGCCTGGTGGACCCCGCAGGTCCGGCTGCTGGGACGGCGGGCCTACCACGTGCCGACCCCGGCCGAGTGCGGCGGCGTACCGGACCCCTACGCCCTGCTGGAGACCGTACGGCGGGTGCGCGCCGAGGGCGGCGATCCGCGGGTGCTGCTGCTGTCGGTCGCCGACGACCCGACCGCGACCGTGCCGCCGCCCGAGATACTGCACGAGGCGTGCGAGGCCGCCGCCTCCGCCGGACTGTTCGTCGTCAGCGACGAGAGCTGGCGCGACACCGTCCACCGCCCCCACGACACCCTGGTCCTGAGCCCCGCCGAGATGCTCCCCGAACGGGCGGCGGTCCTCATCGACCTCTCCGGGGCGCTGCTGCCCGCCGGCTGGCCCGCCGCCGTCGTCCGCTTCCCCGACACCCCGCGCGGTACCTGGCTGCGCGCCCGCACCCTCGACGTCCTCACCGCCACCGGCGCGATGATCGCCGGACCCGTCGCGGGAGCCGCCGCGCACGCTCTCGACGAACCCGACGCCGTCGCCGGACGCGCCTACGCCGCCGCGGCCCTGCACGGCGTGGTGGCCGCCGAGGCGCACCGCCGGCTGCTCGAGGCCGGGGTGCTGGCCCGCCCGCCGCAGGCCGGCCGGCACCTGTACGCCGACCTCACACCGCTGCGCGCCGGACTGGCCCGGCACGGGGTCGGCGACGCCATGGAGCTGGAGGACTGGCTCGGCGGCCGGCTCGGCGCGCCCACGCCCGGCGGGCAGCGGTTCGCCGACGAACCGGTCGCGCTGCGGGTGCGGTTGTCCACCGGGCCGCTGCTGGGCGCCACCCCGCAGGAGCGGCTGGCGGCCCTCACCGCCCCCGACCCGCTCGCCCTCCCGTACGTACGCGACTCCCTGGAACTCCTCGGATCGGTCCTGGCCGGGCTGGCGTGACCTCCCGAGCCCGGTCCCGCCTGCCGGCCCCGGAGGAGTCCGGGACCGGCGGCTGAGCGGCGCGCGGACTCGGCGGCGCCGCCGGTCAGTGGTGCCAGGCCTGGCCGCCCACGTTGTGGATGAACCGCTGGAGCACCTTGAGCGTGAGCAGGTACTCCTCGTCGGAGATGCCCGCGTGCCGCTCGTCCCACAGGTCCTTCTGGAGGGCCGAGGCCTTGTCGAAGAACGTCCGGCCCTCGCGGGTCATCTCCAGGCGCCCTTCGGAGTCCTGGGTGATCCAGCCCTGGACGATGACCGAGTCCATCTCCTCGGACAGCGACTCCTCGCCCACCGCGAGGTAGCCCCGCAGGGTCTCGGTCACCTCGTCCCGGGTCCTGACCTCGTCACCGGCCAGCGCGACCCGGGCGAGGATCCACCACTGGGGCTGGGTGGTGCCGAGCCCGGCGAGCGCGCCGCGGGTGCGGGCCACGACCGCGTCGTAGGCGGCCCAGCTCCAGTAGCCGATGGGCTGGCGGATCAGCTCGGCGTCGTCGTGCGAGTACTCCATGGTGGATCGTCTCCCCGTTGGCTGTGCAGGATCATGCGCTGGGCAAGACCCTATGAACTCAAGCGCACTTGAGGTCCAGCCCGCGGCCGAATCGCTGGCGGTGCGCGGCCTGTTCCGGTCGGTCCCGTCCGGTCCGGGTCCCGCCCGCATCACGTGCCAAGATCGTCCCCATCACATGCCGGTCCCGGTCCGGTCGGATGGATCGTCCTGACCGTCCTTCTGCTGCCGTTCCGGTAGTTCCTCCCCGGCGCCGGCAGGGGATGGGTGATCCAGTACCTGGACTGGATCCGCAGGGTGTGACAAAGCCTGCGCTGATAAAATCGGGGGTTCCAGCCGTGTCGGGGGCCGAGCGCAACGGTCGTGATGCGCGCATGAAGACCCCCCGAGCGATGCACCGCCCCGGCAGCCGCCCCCGGGCCCTGCTGGCGCCCTGCGCGGCCCTCCTGATCGCCGGCGGCGCCCTCGCCGCCGGGCCGAGCGCCCTGGCCCTCGCGGACCCCTCGGGCACACCCTCCGCCACCGCGAGCGCCCCGGCCGCCGACCCCGACTCCTCGGCGCTGAAGCCCATCGACCCGGCCGCCTTCCAGGCCTCCGTCGAACGCGCCGCGAAGAAACTCATGGTCCCCGGAGCGGTGGTGCTGCTCCGTACACCGCAGGGCACCTACCGGGCCGTTGTCGGCACCACCGAGCGGGGCGCGGCCACGCCGCCGGACGCGCAGGACCACTTCCGGATCGCCTCCAACACCAAGACGATGACCTCGGCGCTGATCATGCTCCTCGCCCAGGACGGCCGACTCCGCCTGAGCGATCCGGTCTCCAGGTACGTGGCCGGCGTACCGAATGGCGCGAATATCACTGTCGCCGAACTGCTCAGGATGCGCAGCGGGCTCTACAACTACACCAACGCACCCGAACTCGCCGCCGCCCTGGACGCCGACCCGGGCAGGGCCTACACCCCGCAGGACGTCCTCGCCATGGCCTTCCGCCGGCCGCCGAACTTCGCCCCCGACTCGGAATACGAGTACTCCAACACCAACTACGCCCTGCTCGGCCTCGTCGCCGAGAAGGCCGGCGGCCGCCCGCTCGCCCAGCAGTTCCGCGACCGGCTCTTCACCCCGCTGGGGCTCGCGGGGACCTCGCTGCCCGCTCTGCACGACCGCTCCCTGGCCGATCCCTTCTCCCACGGCTACATGTACGGCGGGACCGCGTACGCCCTGGTCGACAAGCCGTACCCGGACGCCGTGCGCGAGGCGGCGGAGTCGGGGAAGCTCGCGCCCCTCGACTACACCCACCAGAACCCCTCCTACGCCACCGCCGCCGGCGGAGCCGTCTCCACCGCGCAGGACCTGGCCACCTGGATCCGGGCGCTGGTGACGGGCAAGGTCCTGGACCCCACGACGCACCGGCAGTGGCTCGACAGCCCGCAGGCCGAGGACCCGGCCGCGCCCGACGGGCAGAAGTACGGCTACGGCATCGCCTACCAGAAGTTCGGCCCGAAGGCGTCCATGTACTACCACGGCGGTGAACTGCCGGGCTTCAACTCGTTCATCGGCCACGATCCGGTCAACGACGTGACACTCGTCGTCTGGACGAACCTGACGCTGTCGCCCGACGGCCGGACCACGGCCCAGGCCCTGCTGCCCACCCTCTTCAACCAGATCTACACGGGCCTCGACCTCCCCACCGTCTGAGACCTGCCGTCCGACCCCGCAGTACGCCCCCGCCGCCCGAACCCCGCCCGGCATTGGAGTGGCCGGCGCCCGCTGCGGGGCGTGGCTCCCGCGTCGGCGGGCGTCGCTTCCTAGGGTCGGCGGGGGTACGGCACCGGGCCGACCGTCCAGATCAGGTGGGTGAGTCGTGGAACGCATGACGGCCGAGTCGCGAACGATCGGTCCCCCGGCCGGCGCCGGCCGCACGCGCGCCGCCCGGCGGTGGACCCGGCGACTGGCCGCCGCGGCGGGGCTGCTGATGCTCTGCGCGCTCCCCGTGGGAGCGGCGGGAGCCGCGCAGCCCGATGACGTACGGTCGCCCGCGGGCCCGCCCCTGTACGTGTCCGACTACGGCAACAACCGGGTGCTGTCCCTGCCCCTGGACGGCGGCGAGCAGAGCACCGTCCCCCTCGACGGCCTGGTGCGGCCGACCGGCATGGCCTGGGACGCCGCGGGCCGGCTCTACGTCTCCGACACCGGCAACAACCGGGTGGTGGTCCTGCCCCCGGACGGCGGGGAGCAGTCCGTCGTCCCCGCGGTCGACCTGTCGCGCCCGCTGGGGCTCGCCGTCGACCCGGCCGGCAACCTCTACATCGCCGACAGCTTCAACGACCGGATCGTGCGGGTGGCAGCCGGCGGCGGGGCCCGGACGACCGTCCCCACCACCGGGTTGCTGCACCCCTGGGGGCTGGCCTGGGCGCCCGGCGGGGAGCTGTACGTCTCCGACTTCGTCAACGACCGGGTCGTCAGGGTGGCCGTGGACGGCAGCGGCCAGACCACGGTGCCCACCACCGGGCTCTCCCAGCCGACCGGCCTGGCCGTGAACCCGGCCGGTGACCTCTACATCGCCGACAGCGGCAACAATCGCGTGGTGAAGGTGGCCGCGGCCGGCGGGGCGCAGAACACGGTGCCCGTCACCGGTCTGAACTCACCGCTGGGCCTCGCACTCGACGGCTCCGGCAACCTGTATGTGGCCGACGGCTTCAACAACCGCGTGGTGCGCGTCCGCGAGACGGGCGGCGGACAGGTCACGCTCTCCTTCACCGGCCTCAACACGCCGACGGGGCTGTCGTTCCCACCGGTCGCCGCGCGGCCGGGGCACGGCGCCGACCGCCAGCGGCCGGC
The DNA here is from genome assembly GCF_044761485.1 of Streptomyces sp. NPDC097617. Lineage (NCBI taxonomy): Bacteria > Bacillati > Actinomycetota > Actinomycetes > Kitasatosporales > Streptomycetaceae > Streptomyces > Streptomyces sp. NPDC097617. Next base: position 168,457 of record NZ_JBIWCL010000012.1, on the reverse strand, counting down.
CCGGCTCAGGGCTTCGGGCGCAGGCGGCGCCACAGCGAGGGGCCCGCGCTGATCGCGAGGGCCAGGGCGACCGCCAGCGCCACGCCCTTCCAGGGCTCCGAGAAGAGGGTGCCGCCCAGAATCCCGATCAGGCCGTACGTCGCCGCCCAGGCCAGGCAGGCCGGGGCGTCGCCGCGGGCGAAGCGGCGCAGCGGCATCCGCGCCAGCAGGCAGGCCAGCATCACCGGGATCCGGCCCGCCGGAACCAGCCGGGACAGGACCAGGACCGCCACCCCGTGCTCGTCCAGCCTCGTTTGCGCCTGCTCCAGCCGCTCCGGGGTGGCCCGGCCGCGCAGCGCCTCGAGCCAGCGCGAGCCGCCCCGCGAACGCACCCCGCGGTGTCCCAGCCAGTACAGCGCCATGTCGCCGGTGAACGCCGCCAGCGCCGACACCCCGAACACCATCAGGACTCCGTAGGGCGACTGGTGGTGGAACGCCACCACCGCCGCCGAACTCACCAGCGCACCCGTCGGGATGACGGGCACCAGCGCGCCCAGGGCCACCAGCAGGAACAGCGCCGGGTAGCCCACCGCCTGCCGGGTGGTCTCCGGCGGCACCTGGCCGGCCGCCGCCGCGAGCTCGCGCCAGGTCATGGCAGCCGCACCCGCTCGCCGTGCCGCGGCACCCGTACGGTCACCTTCGGTGCGAACGACCGCGCCAGCCGTTCGAACTCCTCGCCCGGCGCGTGGAATTCGTGCGGCCGCACCGCGTCCATGCCGAGCGGCCAGTACGTCCCGTAGTGCACCGGGACCGCCGCAGCGGGCGCGAGCCGCGCCAGCGCCTGGGCCGCCCGACCCGCGTCCAGGTGGCCCGGCCCCAGGTACGGACCCCAGCCGCCCACCGGCAGCAGGGCCACGTCCACCGGCCCGACCTCCTCGGCCATCGTGTCGAACAGTCCGGTGTCCCCGGCGAAGTAGGTCCGCTCCGCGCCCCGCACCACGTACCCGAGCGCCGGGCACAGGTGCGGTCCGAACGGCAGCCGCCGTCCGTCGTGCCGGGCGGGGACCGCCCGGACCCGTACCCCGTCCCGTACGTCGACCTCCTCGCCCGCCGCCAGCTCCGTCACCGCCAGAGCGCGCAGCCGGGCGACCCGGGCCAGCCCCGGCACCGCCCGGCGCGCCCCGCGCGGCACCAGCAGACGGGTGCCGGGCGCGAGCCGTGCCAGCGACGGGAGGTGCAGATGGTCGGAGTGCAGGTGCGAGACCAGCACCGCGTCCGCCACCACGGCCTCGGGCGGGGGCACCGCTCCGCGCCGCCGCCGCAGGTGCGCGAGCCGTCGCGCGAACAGCGGGTCCGTCAGGAGCCGGACCCCGGAGTCCTCGACGGTGCACGTGGCATGACCCCACCAGGTGATCTCCACCGGCACCCGGCCCTCCCTCCTTCGCGCCCCGCTCCCGAGCTTAGGGGTGTCCCACCGATCGGGCCGGGCGCACGGCGCGTTCCGGTCCGGCCCGCTCGGTGGGACGCCCCCTGGACTCTGCCCCGTGCGGACGCTCGGAACCGGATCCCGCCGCCCCCTCCTCTCCGGCGGCGGATCGGAGTAGGGTCCGGCGGCATGGAAGAGTTGCGCGTGGCCGCGATCGCCAGTCTGGCCCCGCTCGAGGACCTGGACGCCGACCCCTTCGCCGTGGACACCCGCAGCCAGCAGGCCATGTGCGCGCGCTGGGCCGCCGACCGGGGCTACGTCGTGACGAAGGAGTTGCTGGTCTACGGTCTGCGCGCCGACCACTGCGGGCTCTGGTCCGACATCGACACCGGGCAGGCCGACCTCTTCGTCGCCGCCAACGACCGGGTGCTGGCCCGCGCGCTGAGCTCCGTGGAGGAGTTCACCGCCGAGTGCGAGCGGCGCGGCGTACGGCTGGAGACCGCCGGGGGCGAGGAACCCCGGTACACCTCCGCGATGAAGGCCGAGGTGCACCGCCGGCTGTCCATGCCGACCGCCGGCTACGACGGCACCTGACGCGACCGGCTCCGGCCCTCCCCGGCCCGACGCGCACCGCCCCGACCTGCCCGCTTCGCACTGCTGTGCGCCGACCCCTTCGCCCGACCGGGTTCGCCCGGCTGTGCGAGCCTGGAGGCGGGACGGGGCTCGCGGGAGGTGGCGGCGTGGGGCGAGAACGGTGGCGGACCGCGGGCAGTGCCCTGGTGCGCGTCCTGCTGGTCTGGGCGGTGTCCACCCTCACGATGCTCGCGCTCGCCGGCATCCTGCCGGACTTCCGCCTCCAGTCCGACGACGGCGACAGCATCACGCAGATCGGGCTGACCGCCGCCTGGGCGGCCGGGGCCTTCGGCCTGCTGAGCGCGCTGGTCTGGCCGGTGCTGGTCCGGGCCCTGCTGCTGGTGCCCGCCCTGGTGCTCGGGCTGCTCGTCTTCTTCCTCAACGGCTCGCTCCTGCTGATAGCGATCGGCCTGACCCCGGACGGGCGCAGCGAGGTCGCCCCCGAAACGGCAGTGCTCGTCGCCGCCGTGATGTCCGCGGTGGCGTCGGCCACCTCCACCGCACTGGCCGTGCGCGACGACGAGGCCTACCGGCGCCGGCTCTACCGGCTCGCCGCCCGGCACCGCCGCAGACAGGGCGGTGAGGGCCCGCCCCGGGACACCGAGGCCCCGCCGGGGCTGCTCCTGCTCCAGCTGGACGGGGTGGGGTACGAGGTGCTGCGCCACGCGTGCGCCGCCGGGCTGATGCCGACGGTGGCCGGCTGGCTGGACCGCGGCCACCGCGCCCGGTCCTGGCGTACGGACTGGTCGAGCCAGACCGGCGCCAGCCAGCTCGGCATCCTGCACGGCTCCAACTTCGACGTGCCCGCCTTCCGCTGGTACGAGAAGCACACCGGCGAGGTGATGGTCTGCAACCGGCCGACCAGCGCCGCCGAGCTCCAGCGGCGGGCCATCGAGCGCACCGGGGACGGCGGACTGCTCACGCTGGACGGGGCGAGCCGGGGCAACCTGTTCAGCGGCGGCGCCGACCAGCTGGCGCTGGTGCTCTCGGTCTCGGCCCGGCGCGGGCGGGCGAACCGGTCCCGCGCGGGCTATTTCGCGTACTTCTCCGATCCGGCGAACGCCGTCCGCACGGCCGTGTCCTTCGTGGCCGAGGTGGTCCGCGAGATCGTCCAGTCCCTGAGGGCGCGGATCCGCGGGGAACGGCCGCGGGTCTCGCGCGGCGGGCTGTACCCGCTGATCCGGGCCTTCGCGACGGTGGTCGAGCGGGACGTGGTCGTCGCGGCGGTGATCGGCGACATGCTGGCCGGGCGCTCCGCGATCTACGCCGACCTGGTGGCCTACGACGAGGTCGCGCACCACTCGGGCCCGCTCGGCCGCGACACCGACCGGGTGCTGGAGCGCCTGGACCGGAGCATCGCGCTGATCGCCCGGGTCGCCGAGCACGCACCGCGCCGGTACCGGATCGTGCTGCTATCGGACCACGGCCAGAGCCCTGGGGAGACCTTCCTCAGCCGCTACGGGCTGACCCTGAAGGACCTGGTCCGGGCGGGCTGCGGGCTGCCGGTCTCCCGCCGGGCAGGGGGTACCCGCAGCGGGGCCGAGGCCCGCGCGGCCGTGCTCGCGGCGCTCCACCGGCCGGTGGAGGAGGGCGAGGACGCCCACCCGGGGCGGGGCTCCGAGCCGGTGGTGCTGGCCTCCGGCAACCTCGGGCTGATCTCCTTCCCGGACATCCCCGGCCGGGCTGCGCGGGCGCTCGTCGAACGCAGGCACCCCGCCCTGCTGACGACCCTGGCGAACCACCCGGGCGTGGGATTCCTGCTGGTGGACGGCGTGGTGCTGGGCCGGGACGGGGCCGTGGCCCGGCTGGACGTACCCGGGGAGGCGGAGGAACTGCTGGCCCCTTTCGGTCCGGGCGCGGCGGAGGCGGTCCGCCGGACCGACTCCTTCCCGCACGTGGCCGACGTGATGGTGAACTCGGCGTACTACCCGCGGACCGGCGCGGTGCACGCCTTCGAGGAGCAGATCGGCTCGCACGGCGGGTTGGGCGGGGAGCAGGGGCACCCGTTCCTGATGTGGCCCAAGGAGCTGTCGGACCCGGATCCGGATGCGAGCCCGGACCGGGATGCGGGCCCGGATGCGGATGCGGATGCGGACCTCGGGCGGGAGCTGGTCGGGGCGGAAGCGGTGCACGCCGTGCTGCGGCGCTGGCTGCGCGAGGCGGACGGGCCGCCGGTGCCGGTGGCTGCGCCGATGGGCGAGCCGGTGCCGGGCGGGGCAGCCCCGGGACGGCCGGCGACGGTCCCTGCCGAGCCTCCGCTGAAGGAACCTCCGCCCGGGGACGGAAAGAGCGGAAGCTTTCCTTCCGCAGGGGTGCCCGCACGGGACGAAATCCGCTGATTTTGTGCCGTCTTCGCAGTGGTCAACCATGTGTTGACCTGCCCAGCATGTGAGACATCCAGAGGCGCACCACCGATGACCAGCACCGTAACCCTGCCTGCCGAGACTTCCGCACCCCCCGAGCAGGGCCGGGACCGGCACGCGCGCCGCTTCGGCCTGCCCGTCGCGACCTGCCTGGTCATGGGCAACATCATCGGCGGCGGAATCTTCCTGCTCCCCGCCTCGGTGGCCCCCTTCGGCACCATCAGCCTCGTCGCCTTCGGCGTCCTCACCCTCGGCGCGATCGCCCTCGCCCTGGTCTTCGGCCGGCTCGCCGAGCGCCACCCGCAGACCGGCGGACCCTACGTCTACGCCCGCGCCGCCTTCGGCGACTTCGCCGGCTTCCTCGCGGCCTGGAGCTACTGGATCACCGCCTGGGTCTCCAACGCGGCCCTCGCCGTCGCCGCCGTCGGCTACCTCACGGTGCTCTTCCCCGCCGCCGGCGAGCACAAGTGGTCCATGTGCCTGGCCGCCCTCGCCGTCCAGTGGCTCCCGGCCCTCTCCAACCTGGCGGGCACCCGCTACGTCGGCGCGGTCCAGGTCGTCGCCACCGTCCTCAAGTTCGCGCCGCTGCTCCTGGTGGCCGTCGGCGGGCTGTTCTTCTTCGACCCCGCCAACCTCGGCCCCTTCCGGGCCACCGACCAGAGCGCGGTCGGCGCCGTCTCCGCCTCCGCGGCGATCCTGCTGTTCAGCTACCTCGGCGTCGAGTCCGCCACCGTCAGCGCCGGCGAGGTCCGCGACCCGGCCCGCAACGTCGGCCGGGCCACCGTCCTCGGCACCGTCGGCGCCGCCACCGTGTACCTGCTCGGCACCGTCGCCGTCTTCGGCCTGGTCGCCCACGACCGGCTGGTCTCCTCCACCGCCCCCTTCACCGACGCCGTCAACGCCATGTTCGGTGGGACCTGGGGCGGCACCGTGGTCGCCTGCGCCGCCGTGATCTCGATGCTCGGCGCCCTCAACGGCTGGACCCTGCTCAGCGCGCAGACCCCGTACGCCGCCGCCAAGGACGGGCTCTTCCCCAAGGCCTTCGGGACGAAGAAGCGCGGGGTCCCCGTCGTCGGCGTGATCGTCACCGTCGCCCTGGCCTCCGCCCTGACCGTCTACAACTACACGGCCGGTACCCAGGGCGTCTTCGAGAGCCTGGTGCTGATCACCACCTTCACCGCGACCGTCCCCTACCTGCTCGCCACCGCCGCCCAGATCTACTTCCTGCTCTCCGGGCAGCGCGAGCGGGTCCACCCCGGCCGCCTCGCGCGCGACGGCATCCTGGCCGCCCTCGCCTTCGGCTTCTCGATGTGGCTGGTCGCCGGCTCCGGCTACGCGGCCGTCTACCAGGGCGTGCTGTTCCTCTTCGCCGGCGTCCTCGTGTACGCCGCCATGTCCGCGAGGAAGCACCGCGCCGCCGCGGCCCGCGCGCAGTAGCGTGGAGGAGGGGGCCGGCAGGGGGCGCCGAAGGATCGACATGTCCGCGATGAGGAAGAGCATCGACATCGACCGCAGGCCCGAGGACGTCTACTCGTACCTGACGGACCCCACGCACCTGCCGGAGTGGCAGGACAGCGCCGTATCCGCCGTCCCGATCGGGGATCTCCCCGTCCACGTCGGTTCGAAGATCCTCGTCACCCGGCAGGTCGGCCGCCGCAGGGTCCCGACGACGATGGAGTTCGTGGAGCTCGACCCGCCGCGGAGCTGGCACGTGCACGGCATCGACGGGCCGGTACGGCCCGATGTGCGCGGCACCGTCGAACCCCTCGACGGCGGCACCCGCTCCCGCGTCACCCTGGACGTCGACTTCGAGGGCCACGGCCTGGGCCGGGCGCTGGTACCCCTCGTGGTCAGGCCCATGGTCCGCAAGGAGCTGCCGCGGGGCGAGGAGAAGCTCAAGCACCTCCTCGAGACCTGAGCGCCGCCGGGCGAGCGCCGCGATCGGCGCGCGCCCGGCGCGCCGGCAGGCCTCCACCCCGGACATCCCGCGGGCGGGCCGCTGGTTTCCGCCCGAGGAGACCGCCCGCTGCACCTTCGGGGTGGTGCTCGACACCTCGGGGTCGATGAACCGCGAGCTGCTCGGCAAGGCGCTGGGTGCCATCGCCTCGTACGCGCAGGCCCGCGACGTACCGGCGGCACGCGTCGTCTTCGGCGACGCGGCCCCGTACGACGCGGGCTACCTTCCGCCGACCGAGATCGCGGGCCGGGTACGGGTCCACGGGCGCGGCGGGACCGTGCTCCAGCCGGGCATCGACCTGCTCCAGCGGGCGCGGGACTTCCCGCCCGGAGCCCCGGTGCTGGTGATCACGGACGGGTGGACCGGCACCCTGCGGATCCGGCGCGAACACGCCTTCCTGATCCCGCAGGGTGCCTCCCTGCCGTTCACACCCAAGGGGCCGGTCTTCCGACTGGCCTGACCTCTTAGTCGAGGTAGTCGCGCAGCACCTGCGAACGCGACGGGTGGCGCAGCTTCGACATGGTCTTCGACTCGATCTGGCGGATGCGCTCACGGGTGACCCCGTACACGCGGCCGATCTCGTCCAGGGTCTTCGGCTGGCCGTCGTTGAGGCCGTAGCGCATGGAGACCACGCCCGCCTCGCGCTCCGAGAGCGTGCCCAGGATGGACTGGAGCTGCTCCTGGAGGAAGGTGAAGGAAACCGCGTCCGCCGGCACGACCGCCTCGGAGTCCTCGATGAGGTCACCGAACTCGCTGTCGCCCTCCTCACCCAGGGGGGTGTGCAGGGAGATCGGCTCACGGCCGTACTTCTGGACCTCGATGACCTTCTCGGGGGTCATGTCGAGTTCCTTGCCCAGCTCCTCCGGGGTGGGCTCACGGCCCAGGTCCTGGAGCATCTGGCGCTGCACTCGGGCGAGCTTGTTGATGATCTCGACCATGTGCACCGGAATGCGGATGGTGCGCGACTGGTCGGCCATGGCACGCGTGATCGCCTGGCGGATCCACCAGGTCGCATACGTGGAGAACTTGAAGCCCTTGGTGTAGTCGAACTTCTCCACGGCGCGGATCAGACCGACGTTGCCCTCCTGGATCAGGTCCAGGAAGAGCATGCCGCGGCCGGTGTAGCGCTTGGCGAGGGAGACCACGAGACGGAGGTTGGCCTCCAGCAGGTGGTTCTTCGCACGGCGGCCGTCCTCGACGAGGATCTCCAGCTCGCGCTTGAACGCGGGCTTGTGGTCCTCCTCCTCCTCGAGCTTGTACTCGGAGAAGAGACCCGCCTCGATGCGCTTGGCGAGCTCCACCTCCTGCTCGGCGTTGAGGAGCGGCACCTTGCCGATCAGCTTCAGGTAGTCCTTGACGGGGTCGGCGGTGGCGCCGGCCACCATGACCGTCTGCGCCGGGGCGTCGTCCTCGTCGTCGTCGGACAGGACGAAGCCCTGGGTGCCGCCGGCCTTGGGCGCCTCGTCCTCGGCCTCGTCGGCCGGGTCCTCGGCAGCCCAGTCCTCGCCCTCGGCTGCGGGGGTCTCGCCCTCGTCGGCGTCCTTGGCGCTGGTCTTCTTCGCCGCGGCGGTCTTCTTCACGGCGGTCTTCTTGGCGGCGGTCTTCTTGACCGTGCGCTTCTTCGGCTCGGCGGCGGCCTCGGCCGACGCGTCGTCGTCGATGGCGGCGGCCGACGAAGCGGATATCGCCGTGGCGGTGGCCGTGGCCGTCGTGGCGGCCGTCTTGCGCGCGCCGATGGGGCGCGGCGCCGGGGTGGCCTTCTTGGCGACGGTACGGGCCGGGGCGGCGGCAGCCTTGCGGGGCTTCTTCGCGGCAGCCTTGGTGGCGGGGGCCGCGCTGACGTGAAGGGCGACACCCTCCTCGTCCAGGACCTGGTTCAGGCTGCGCAGGACCCGCTTCCACTGGTCCACCGGGATGCGGCCGGCCTCGAAGGCCTGGCGCACGTCGTCACCGTTGATGTGACCCTGCTCGCGGCCGCGCTCGACGAGCGTGACGAGGGCCTCCGATTCGGCGATCTCCGGAGGGAACGTACGGGACGGGCTGAGCGACACAAGGAGCCTCTCGTTGCGAACAAATAAATGGTGGGCGGGACATCATCGCGCGAACTCGGGAAACAGACCCGAGGGGGGTCTGTATTCCGGGCCGCGCGAGGACACCTGTCGGTTCATCGCATGCCCGAGTCGATTCGTTACGCGCTGAATTGAGTGACCTGCGCCACGCTGTGGCCGCGCAACCGATTCGGCGCAGATCCGTCCGCCCTTCGCGTCAGCCCTTTTTGCGGGCTTCGACGAGGAAGCGGGCCGTGTGCGCGACGAACGGACCTTCGCGTTCGATCTGTTCGTGCAGCTCGCGCAACCGGTCCCGGTACTGCCCGACCGTGAAGCCGGGCACCATCCAGATCACCTTCCGTAGAAAGTAGATCACGGCTCCGATGTCGTGGAACTCCGTGCGCAGTCGTTCGGAGCGCAGATCCACCACATCGAGTCCGGCCCGGGCGGCGTCGGCGACTGCGTCGTCGGGGTGCCGGGCGCGCCGGATTCCTTCCGGCTGAGGGCCGAGGAAGTACTCGACGAGCTCGAAGACGCTCGCCGGACCGACCTGCTGCGAGAGGTAGCCGCCGCCCGGCGCCAGCACCCGTGCGATCTCCTCCCACCAGACGGTCACCGGATGCCGGCTGGTCACCAGCTCGAAGGCTTCGTCTCCGAAGGGCAGCGGCGGCTCGTCGGAGTCGGCGACCACCACCGCGCCCAGCGGGTGCAGCAGCCGCGTCGCCTTCTCGATGTTGGGCGGCCAGGACTCGGTGGCCGCCGTCAGCGGCGGCAGCGGACCGGACCCGGCCAGGACCTCGCCGCCGCCGGTCTGGATGTCGAGCGCGGACCGGACCCCGGCCAGGCGCTCGGCCATCAGCCGCTGGTAGCCCCAGGACGGACGCTGCTCGGTGGCTCTGCCGTCGAGCCAGGAGAAGTCCCAGCCGTCCACGGAGACTGACTCGGCCTCGGCGACAAGATGGTCGAAAGTACGCGTCATGCCTTGATCGTCCCAGGTCGGACGCCCGGCGACCACCGGATATGTCGACTACAGTGGGCGGCGGGTCGTGACTGGCGTTCGGGTGGATCACCACCGGGGAGCGGCCCGGCGTACTGCGCACTCCGGTACGTCGACTGCCGCGCGCCTGGGCGATCCGCGATCCGCAGCGACGTTCAGGAGACCCCGTGACGACTGCCCAGACTGCCACCGCCACCGCCACCGCCACCGCCACTGCCACCGCCACCGCCACCGCCCGAGCCCGGCTGATGGACGGCACCGCCCTCGCCCGCCGCATCTCGGAGCAGACCGCCGCCGACGCGGCGAAGATCACCGAGCGCACCGGTACGGCTCCCTGTCTCGCGACCGTGCTGGTCGGCGAGGACCCGGCCTCCGTCACCTACGTCCGCATGAAGCAGAACCGCTGCGCCAAGGCCGGGATCACCTCCCGCCACGTCGAGCTGCCGGCCGAGACCACCACCGAGGAGCTGGTGGCCGCCCTCACCGCGCTCTCCGAGGACCCGCAGATCAGCGGCATCCTGCTGCAGCACCCCGTCCCGCACCACATCGACGAGCGCGCCGCCTTCGAGGCCATCGCCCCGGGCAAGGACGTCGACGGGGTCACCATGCACTCCTTCGCCGCCATGGGCTTCGGGCTGCCGGGCTTCGTCTCCTGCACCCCCGGCGGCATCATGCGCCTCCTCGCCGCGTACGACGTGGACCTGACCGGCAAGCACGCCGTCGTCGTCGGCCGCAGCGCGATCCTCGGCAAGCCGGCCGGGATGCTGCTGCTGGAGCAGAACGCCACCGTCACCTACTGCCACTCGCGCACCCAGGACCTTCCCTCGATCGTGCGCCAGGCGGACGTGCTGGTCGCCGCCGTCGGCAAGGCCGAGTTCATCCGGGGCGAGGACATCAAGCCGGGCGCCGTGGTCCTGGACGCCGGCTACAACGAGGGCAACGTCGGCGACGTGCACTTCGAGTCCGCCGCCGCGAGGGCCTCGCTGATCACCCCGGTACCGGGCGGAGTCGGCCCGATGACCATCGCCGTCCTGCTGGAGCAGACCGTGCAGGCGGCCGCCGCGCAGGCCGGGCTGGACCTCGCCGGGCTCTGACTGCGCGAGAAACGCCCCGGGCCCTTGGGTCCGGGGCGTTTTCCGTTCCGGGCCCCGGCCGGCCTGCCTCAGGCCCCGGCGGCCGAGCGGGCGGCCGTGGCGACGATGGGGGAGACGCGGAACTCGCGCGCCAAAGCGGTCAGCGGCTGGTCGGAGAGCCGCGGCGGCTCGGGGCGCTGCGGAGGCCGGGCGGCCGCCTCGGAGGCGCTCCGGCGCCCGCACGCGGCGGCGAGCATGGCCGCGTCGGCCACGGCCGAGGCCCGGGCCTCGCTCGCGCCCTGCCCGCGCGCGGCCTCGTACGCGGCGCTGCGCACGGCGGGGTCGAACCAGCCGGCCAGCGCCAGGATGCCGTCGTCGATCACCGACTCGCGGTGCAGGAGCCGGATCCCCACCGGGGACCACCAGGCCAGCGGGACGGTCCGTCCCTGGCCCGCGGCGAATCCGCGCAGCGCCTTCCACAGCGGGTGCAGCCGCCGGTACTGGCCGAAGGCCTGCCACGTCGCCGACCCGCCGACCAGCGGTACGACGAAGCCGGCGCCGAGCAGCAGCGCGGACGCCGAGGCCAGCGGCGGAGCCACGTCCGTGGACAGGAACACCCAGTCGCGGCCGGCCCAGCGGGCCACCACCGAGGCCCACTTGGCGGCCAGGTACGCCAGGTCCATCAGCCCGGCGACCACGATCAGGGCCAGCCCCGTGCGCAGCGGGCGCAGCCTGCGGTCGGCGCGCGCCAGCCACTTGCCGCACAGCCAGGTCAGTGCCGAGCTGCCCAGGGTGTGCGCCACGAGGAAGCAGACGATCATCTCGCGGATCCAGGGCGTCGTGGCGTAGTACGTGTCCAGGTCCCGGAGCCGTTCCACCGGAGCGTCGCCGATCACGAACAGGGCGACGATCGCCGCGGTCGCCGTGCCGAACAGGGCCGTGGTCAGCCGGGTGGCCCGGCGCACGGCCGCGGGCGGCCCGCCGCGCCACTGCAGGACCAGGACGACGCACAGCCCGGAGAACACGGTGAGCAGACCGAACACCAGCGGCGCGGAGAAGTTGACCACGCCGGTGAGCCGGTTGACCGCGGCGATGGTCGGCGGCGAAGCCAGGAAGGTGATGGGAGAGCCGACGAGGAGCAGCCCGCACGCGGTGCGGTTCAGCGGGCTGTCCCGGACCCGGCGCAGCATCGGAGCTTTGATCAGCAGCGCCAGGACCATCAGGGAGCCGGGCAGGAGCAGCAGCAACCTGCCGCTCATCGGACCTGTCCGACGGGGCCCACGGGGTCGGCGGGGCCGACCGGGTCGGCTGCCGGTCCGATGGGGGCGGCGCCGCCCTTCCCCGGCCCCACGGGTCCGGTTCCGCCTCCGGTGCCGGGAGTCCTGCCGGGCACCGGGTCGAGCCCGGCGACGGCCCGCTCGGCGGCGGTCAGCGGCGGCGCCTTCAGGGCGCCCCGGTCCGAGGCGCGCACCACGTGCCAGACCACCGAGGGGAGGAGCCAGTGGGTGGGAGCGGTGCTCATGGTGAGGACCTTGAACAGGGCGGCGGTGAGCTCCTCGTCGGTGGTGGCCCCCGTCATCAGTCTGTTGACGTACCCGTTGAGCAGCCCGGTGCCGGTGCGCGGCTTCATGCCGGTGGCCCCCGGGTACAGGATGTCCTGCGAAGTGGCCAGCTCCCAGGCGGTGCTGACCTGGGGTGCTATGACGCGCTGCGCCTCGCGGCCGATCCCGGGGTGCGCCAGGCCCTTCGCCCGGAGCAGGGTGCGTACGGCCAGCAGACCCTGGGCGGCGACGGTCATGCCCTGCCCGTACAGCGGGTTGAAGGTGGCGACGGAGTCGCCGACGGCGAAGAAGCCGTCGGGCAGTTCGGCCTTCTCGAAATAGATCCGGCGGTTGGCGGTGCCCTGGGTGACGGCCACGTCCGTCAGGGGCTTGCGGCCCTCCAGGAGCTCGCCGACGATCGGGTCGCGGACGGCCTTGGCGAACGGGATGAACGCGTCGGGGTCGCCGGTCGGCTGGCCGCCGCGGGTGCCGGACAGGGTGGCCTGCCACTGGCCGTTCTCGATCGGCACGATCGTGGCCGTCTGCCCGGGCACGGGCACCCGGGGGTCGGACTGCACGTTGACGATGGGGAAGCCCATCTCGTGCGCGCCCTCGGGGGCCTCGAAGATCCGGGTCGCGTAGACGAGACCGGAATCGACCTCGGCCTGCCGGATGCCGCTCACGCCGAGCGCCTGGAGCCAGGTCCGGGCCCGCGAGCCGCGCCCGCTGGCGTCGATCACGAGGTCGGCGCTCAGCAGCCGGCCCTCTTCCTCGGCGGTGTCGACCAGGACGCCGGTGACCCGGGCCGCGGTGCCCTCCAGGGCGCGGACCCGGCCCTGGAGGGTGGACACCCCGTCCAGGGCGGTCACCCGGGCGCGGATCACGGAGTCGAGGAGGTCGCGGCTGCAGGAGATGTTGAACTGCTTCTCCCCGCAGCGCGGGATCCAGCCCTGGGCGGTCTTGGTGACGAGGTCGGTGGGCAGGCTGCGGCGGATGGCGCCGGCCTTCGTCCAGTCGGCGGTGATGCCGGGCAGGATCCGCTCGATGGCCCGGGCGCCGCCCGACCACAGGAGGTGGGTGTGCCGGGCCTGCGGGAGCCCGCGGCGCGGGGCCGGACCCTCGGGCAGCGGGTCGGCGTCGACGACGGTGACCGTGGCGTGCTCGGCGAGGACAGCGGCCGCGAGGAGGCCGGCCAGACTGCCGCCTATGACGACGGCGTGGCGGGGCGGGGAGGACTGGTTCATCGTGGCGGGCTCTCTGTCAGGGCCGTGCTGAGGGCATCGGCGTGAGGGATGCGGCGACCGGCTGGTGCAGGTCGCGGCGTGGCACGGGGCTTCCCCAACCGAGTGAGGACTTGATGCGCTCGATCGCCTCGGGTAACTGCTGCTCCCGGGGCGACGGCAGGTAGGAGCGCAGGGTGTTGCCGAGGTGCAGACCGAAGGTCTCGGCCCGGATCTCCGCCGGATCCCCCTGGTCGGCGCGCGCGGCGGCCTGCCGGACCACCGCGTCCAGCCCGGGGCCGGCCAGCAGTTCGGCGAGGCGGCCGGGGCGTCCCGCCAGCCGGGCGGCCACCAGCATGCCGGGACCGACGCTCTCGCAGGTCCCCTCGTCCAGGTGCCACAACTCGTGGCACGCGATGACGAGCTGGTGTTCGGGCCGGGTGTGCTGCTCGACGACGATCAGGTCGACGTCGTCCAGCTCCAGCCACAGCCCGCTTGCCGTTCCGGGCGGAAAGGAGGTGAAGTGGAAATCAACCTTCCGCTCTTCGCCGCGCCGTTCGGCGTAGGCGGTGCACAACGCCCCGATGATCGCGCCGACATCGGTCGGCGGCGTCAGGCGCGCGCCCTCCAGCAGTTCGGAGCCCAGCTTGCGCATGGCCCGTGTGGTCCTCATGGTGTTTCTCCCTCGGCGGCGTCGCCCTCCGTCGGCGTCCCGCCTTTCGTGCCCGGAACTCCGAGCTGCCCCTCGCGTGCGAGGAGGTCGTCCAAGTGATCGGCCAGCGACTTCCAGCCCTGGGGCGACAGCCGGCCGGCGCGTGCGACGATGCTCCGCACGTCGTGCCCCCGCATCACCGCCAGCATCGGGTTCTCCCGGTCCCGCACCGCCGACTCCAGTTCGCCCTCGATCAGCGCGAGGGCGGTGGACAGGGCCTCGGTGTCGTCGGCCAGCAGGAAGCCGCCCTCGACGCCGTAGAAGCGCTGGATTCCCGCCGCCGCGGCGAGGTTCGGCAGGCCCTCGCCCTGGGCGAGGCGGGTCAGCGACTGGCCCGACGCGCGGAAGGACCGGGCGACGGCCGCCAGCGAGTGCGGCTGGCCGTCCTCCCGTACGCGGGTACGGCGCAGGTGCTCGAACCGCAGGTGCACCTGCTCCTTCAGCGGCAGCCGGGGCGGCCTGCCGTCGAGTGTGAGCCGGATGGCCTGCGGGGTCATGCCCGTCAGGTACGACAGGTGCTCCAGGTCGTCCCGGCCGTCCGAGACGGTGGTCGCCGACAGGGCGAGGGCCCGTTCCACGGCGCTCTTGCTGTCGGCCAGGAGGAAGCCGGCGTACACGCCGAAGAACCGCTGCACCCCCGCCGCGTGGCCCATCCGGGGCAGTCCGGTGCCGGCGTTGAGCGGCCCGAGGGAGGCGCCGGGGGCGGCGAAGTCCTCGGCGATGGCGGCCAGCGGCCACTCCCGGCCGTGCTTGTCGCGCCGGGTGGCACGCAGCCGCAGGAACCGCTGGTGCACGCGCCGCTCCAGCGGCGCTTCGACGGCGGTGCCCGCCACCACCTGCGGTATGCGCCCGGGTTCGACTCCGGAGAGATGGCTCAGCCGTTCCGCCGCCAGTACGTCGGCCGGATCCTGCCCGTGCTCCTGCGACAGTGCCCAGGTGCGACGCCAGATCGCGGCAAGGTCGGGTCGGGCGGCGGCTCGCACCGGCGGATTCTCCATTTGTCGACAAGGCGTTCGAGTTGATCGGGCTCCGTGAAGCCTAGCCTCCCGCCTTTGGCCGAACCAGGGGAACCCCAACGTTTCCTGCCGTACAGCTCAAGAACGGTTGGCATGACCTCTCAAGTAATCGATCCCCTCCAAGGTCCCCGGCACAGTGGACACATCGGGTCCCGGGGCCGCGCACTCGGTCCCGGAACCCGTGTCCCACCAGGCCGTTCGACCTCGATGGAGGATGATTGCCATGTCCGCGACCCCGCTCGCCGGCTTCGCCCGCACCCCTGTCCCGCAGACCGCGCTGCGCCGCCTGCTCGCCCTCGACTGTGCGGTCACCACCGCCAACGGGCTCGCCTACGTCGCCTTCTCCGCCCCGCTCGGCCGGCTGCTCGGCATCGGGCAGGGCCTCCTGCCGGCACTCGGGATCCTGCTCGCCGCGTACGGGGCCGCGGTCGGCGCCCTCGCCTCCCGGCGGCAGCCGCCCGCGCTTCCCGTGAAACTGGTCGTCGAGGTCAACTACGCCTGGGCCGCACTGAGTCTGGTGTCACTGGCGCTCTGGTTCGACCCCACCACCGCCGGCCTGGTGTGGATTCCCGCGCAGGCCGCCACCGTGGCCGGCTTCGCCGTGTTCCAGCAGCTCGCCCTGCGCTCGCGCTCAGCCGTCCAGTGAGCGCAGGTACTTCACCGTCGCCGGGTCGGCCGGGAGCAGCGTCTCGATGGCCAGCTCGGCGACGGTCACGTCCATCGGCGTGTTGAAGGTCGCGATGGAGGACACGAAGGACAGCACGTGTCCGTCGTGCTCGATGACCAGCGGCAGCGCCATGTACGCGGCGGGCCCGTCCGGTCCGCCGTCGCCCGCCCGTTCGGCGACCGGATAGGCCGACACCTCCTCGTGCAGGGCGCGCAGCGGCTCGGACCGGGCCAGCGCGATCTGGCGCTCCATCTGCGCCAGCAGGTGCCCGCGCCACGCCGCGAGGTTGCGGATCCGCGGGGCCAGGCCCTCGGGGTGCAGGGTGATCCGCATGGCGTTCAGCGGCGGGGTCAACAAGTGCTCGGGCAACGCGTCCAGCAGCATCGCGATGCCCCGGTTGGAGGCCACGACGTCGTACGTGGCGTCCACGATCAGCGCCGGATAGGGCTCGTACCCCGTCAGCAGCCGCTCGAGGCCCTCGCGCAGCGTCTCCATCGCCGGGTCGTCCAGTGCGGTGTGCGCGTAGCGCGGGGCGTAACCCGCCGCCAGCAGAAGGGAATTGCGCTCCCGCATCGGTACGTCCAGATGGTCTGCGAGCCGCAGCACCATCTCCTCGCTCGGCCGGGACCGGCCCGTCTCGATGAAGCTGATGTGCCGGGACGAGGACGTGGCGCGGCCCGCCAGCTCCAGCTGGCTGATGCCGCGCCGCTCCCGCCAGGCGCGCAGCAGAGTGCCCACACTCGTCGTCATGCGCACGACGGTAGCCGAGGAGCCTCATCCCAGGTCGAAGACGTTCCGCAGGCCGAGCCGGTGGCGCCGTTCGGGACCGTCGCCCCGTCGCCCCGTCGCCCCGTCGCCGCGGTCGGCCGGCGTGCTCGGCGGGCGTGCTCGGCGGGCGGCGGTCGGCGGCCGCCGCGCCCGCTCCCGCGGTGGAGGTGTGCCCGGAACCTCCTGTGCCCGCCATGCCGGATGCCCTCTCATTACCGCTGGTAACGGCCTGTCCGGCGCAGGAGCACATGAGGGGCCGGACGGGCGTGGAAGGCGTAGAAGTACCCGAGCGCACTATGGCGCGAAAGGATTGTTCCGGCGTCCACTGTGGGAACCTTGACTACACGTCACGGGGAAAAGGAGCCGGTGCATGCCGAGTGAGCCGCTGTCACAGAAGGAGATCGAGGACCGGTTGCGGGAACTCCCCGGCTGGGCCTTCGAGGACGACCGCATCCTGCGTACCTACCGACTGGACACGCACTTCGCAGCCAGCGCCCTCGTCGCCCATATTGCCAGCGTCCAGCAGGAGTTGAACCATCACTCCGACCTGACGCTCGGCTACAACACGGTCCGGCTCTCCGTGAACAGCCACGACGCCGGCGATGTGGTGACGGAGTCCGACTTCGCCCTCGCCGAACGCGTCGAAGCCCTCGCCCCGGCCCACGGCGCGAGCTGATGACCACGCACATACCGTCCGTGAGAACCCTGCTCGACTACGACGCGGAGGCCGGGGCCTACGACGCCACCCGCGGCGGCGAACCGCGCGCCGAGGCGGCGGCCGCGGCCGTCCTCGACCTGCTCCCCGCACACGCGCGCACCCTCCTGGACCTCGGCTGCGGCACGGGCATCGTCACCAGCCGGCTGAGGCGTTCCGCCCTGCGGGTCCTGGGCGCCGACGCCTCCCACGGCATGGCCGCGGCGGCGCTGCGCCGCGGCGTGCCGGTGGCCCTGGCCGACGCGGCGCGGCTGCCGGTCCGCCCGGAATCACTGGACGCGGTCAGCGCGGTGTGGCTGCTGCACCTGCTGCGGGAGCCGGGACTGGTGCCGGCCGTGATCGCCGAGGCTGCGCGGGTGCTGCGGCCCGGCGGGGTCTTCCTCGCCACCGTGGACAAGGACTCGGCGCACGACGTCGGCAGCGACATCGACGCCGTCTTCGCCGCGCACCTGACCCCGACCCCCGCGGACGCCTCCGGGGAGGTCGAGGCATACGCCGCCCGGGCGGGCCTGCTCCCGGTCGGCGAGGCCCGCTTCACCGGCCACGGCCAGGGCCGCACGCCGCGCGGCTCCGCCGAGGCCCTGCTCGCGGGCCGGTACGCCTCCCGGATCGTGCCGCGCGGCATCACCGCGCGGGAGCTGGCGGCCCGCCTGGAGCTGCTGCCGGACCAGGACGTCCCGCGCGCGGAGCCCACGTACCGCATACGGAGCTTCGTACGCGTCTGACCCGCGGGACGGGACGCCCGGATCCGGACCGGTCACACGTCGAACTCGGCCGGGTCCGGCCCGATCCGGCGGCCCGCCGCGCCCGCGCCCAGGGCGTCCAGCGCGGCGAGGTCGGCGGCCTCCAGCTCGAAGCCGAACACGTCCAGGTTCTCCCGGATGCGGGCGGGGGTCACGGACTTCGGGATCACGATGTTCCCGTGCTGCAGGTGCCAGCGCAGCACCACCTGCGCGGCGCTGCGGTCGTACTTGGCCGCGATCGCGGTCACGGCCGGGAGCGTCAGCAGCTCCTTGCCCTGGCCCAGGGGGGACCAGGCCTCGGTGGCGATCCCGCGCTCTGCGTGCACGGCGCGCAGCCCGGCCTGCGGGAAGAGCGGGTGCAGCTCGACCTGGTTGACGGCCGGGACCAGCTCGCTCTCCGCGGCGATCCGCTCCAGGTCGGCCGGGCGGAAGTTCGACACGCCGACCGCCTTGGCGCGGCCGCTCGCCGCGATCTCCTCGAAGGTCTTCCAGATGGCGACGAAGTCGTCGCGCATCGGACGCGGCCAGTGGATGAGGTACAGGTCGACCTGGTCGAGGCGCAGCTTGGCGAGGGAGTCGTCGAAGGCGCGCAGCACCTGGTCCCGGCCCCACCTCTGCTTCGGGCCGTTCCACAGCTTGGTGGTGACGAACAGTTCCTCGCGCGCCAGCCCGGAGGCGGCGACGGCCCTGCCGGTGCCCGCCTCGTTGCCGTAGACGGCGGCCGTGTCGATGCTGCGGTAACCGGCCTCCAGAGCCGTCCCGACCGCGCGCTCCGCCTCCGCGTCCGGCACCTGCCAGACGCCGTAGCCGAGCTGGGGCATGAGCGTGCCGTTGTTGAGCTTGATGGCGGGGGCCTGGTTCACGTCTGGTCGTTCCCTCACGTCGTCGGTGCGTAGGTGCGGTGGCCGAAAAGCGTCGCACGAGGGGCGATAACCGGCCCCTCGTGCGACGTATTCCCGCCATCCGGACGCACTCCCTCAGGTGGTCCCGAGGTACGCCTCACGCACCAACGGGTCCGCCCGGACCGCGGCCGCCGTGCCCTCGGCCAGCACCGTTCCGAGGTCCAGGACGACGACCCGCGTGCAGACCTCCATCACGAAAGCCACGTTGTGCTCGACCAGCAGCACCGCGCAGCCCTCCCGCTCCGCCAGCCGCCGCACGACCTCCGCGAGCCGGTCGCGCTCGGGCGCGGACATGCCGGACGCGGGCTCGTCCAGCAGCAGCACCCGCGGCGGATCGGCCACCGCGCGCGCCACCTCCACCATCCGGGCCTGCCCGACGGGCAGGCCGCCGGCGTACGAGGCCCCCAGCGCGCCGATCCCGCAGTCGGCCAGCACCCGCTCGCCGCGGGCCCGGCGCTCGCGCTCCCGGGCCCGCCGGGACGGCAGGGCGAGCAGATCGGCGGCCGGGCCGCCCCCGCCGCCCCGCCACTCCTGTGCCACCAGCACGTTGTCGGCCACGCTGAGCTGCCCGAACAGCTGCTGCCGCTGGAAGGTCCGGCGGATCCCGTGCCGGGCCCGCCAGACGGGGGAGCGGCGCGTGATGTCCGCCCCGTCCAGCAGCATCCGCCCCCGGTCGGGGCGCCGGATCCCGGAGAGGACGTCGAACAGGGTGGTCTTCCCGGCGCCGTTCGGCCCGATCAACCCGCACACCTCGCCCGCCCGGACCCCGAGGTCCACTCCGGCCAGCGCCCGGACGCCGCCGAAGCGCACGCCGATCCCGCGCGCCTGAAGTACGTACCCGCCCTCGCTCATGTCGCCATCCCCAGGTAGGCCTCGGTGAGCCGGTCCGCCTCCACCTCGGCCCGGGGACCGCACCAGGACACCCGCCCCTGGGAGAGGTAGGCCACGGTGTCCGCGATCCCGAGGATCTCGGCGGCCTTCTCCTCCACCAGGAGCAGCGCGGTCCCGGCGTCGCGGAGCTCGGTGAGCAGCGCGTACACCTCCTCCACCACGCGCGGGGCGAGCCCGAGCGAGGGTTCGTCGGCGATCAGCACCGCGGGCGGCCGCTGGAGCAGCGGAGCAAGCGCCAGCATCTGCTGCTCGCCGCCCGACAGCGCTCCGGCGGGAATCCCGCGCCGCTCCGCGAGCCGCGGGAAGCGCGCGTAGACGGCGGCGCGCGCGTCGGCGTCCTTGAGGTAGAGGGCCAGATTCTCCTCGATGGTGAGCGCGGGGAAGATCCCGCGCCCTTCCGGGGCGAGCAGTACCCCGGCCCGCGACCGCCGTACGGCCCCGTCCCGCGTCGCGTCCCGCCCGCCCACGTACACCGTTCCCGAGCCGGCGGGCAGCAGTCCGGCGGCCACCCGGCAGGCGGTGCTCTTCCCGGCCCCGTTGGGCCCGAGCACGGCGAGGATCTCGCCCGCGCGGACGGCGAGATCCACCCCGTGCAGCACGAGCCCCCCGTCGTACCCGGCGGTGACACCGCGGAGCTCGAGGGCGGCTTCGCCCGGCAGACCCGGCCCCGCCGGCGTTTGAGGCGCGGGGTCCGGCGCGGAGCCCCGGGAGACGACGGCGCGCTGTGCCGTCGGCCCGGGTTGAGCGGGGATCCGGGCCGGCCGTCCGGCGGCGCGCCGCCGCGCCCACCGCACCGGAACCGCCGCGCAGTACCCGTCCGGGTCATTGGCCAGGGCCAGCCCGGCCAGGCCGAAGAGGATCACCGGCAGGTGCGCGGACTCCGTCACATAGTCGGACAGCAGCCGCGGAGCGACGGCGAACACCAGCCCCGCCACCACCGCGTACTGCGGCCTGCGCACACCCGCCGCCACGACCACCGCCAGCCACACCAGCCCGGTCATCGCCGTGAAGTCGGTCGCCGTGATCCGCGTGTTGTACGAGGCGTACAGCACGCCCCCGAAGCCGGCCAGCCCCGCCGACAGGGTGAACAGCAGCAGCTTCGTGCGCAGGACGGAGACCCCCGAGGCGACCGCCGCCGCCGGGGCGGACCGCACCGCCAGCATCGCGCGCCCCGACGGGGAGTTGCGCAGCGCGCCGAGCCCGGCGGCCACCAGCGCGACCAGTACCACCAGGGCCACTCCCAGCGCCCGGTCGTCCGAGAGGTCCACGGGTCCGAACACCGGCCGCGGGATCGACCACCCCGCGTCGCCGTTGCGCAGCCACCGCAGCTGGAAGAGCACCTGGTCGGCGAGGAAGGCCAGCGCGAGGGTGGCCAGGGCCAGGGACCTGCCCCCCAGCCGCAGGGCCGGCAGGGCGACGAGCGCCCCCAGCAACGCCGCGACGCACGTGCCGACCATCAGCGCCGCCACGAAGGGCCAGCCCCGGCTCATGAGCAGCCCGGCCACGAGCGCGGCGCCGGTGACGAAGGTGCCCTGTGCCAACGAGACCATCGCCCCGAGCCCGGTCACCACCGTGAACGACATGAAGACCAGTGCGATGGCCAGCCCCTGCGCCAGCAGCCCGCTCCAGAAGGGCGTGGTCACGGTGTAGAACGCCACGCACAGGAGCGCCGCGCCCGCCGCCCACACCCCCCACCGGCGCGACCACGGGGCACCGGCCAGATGGTCGACCGGCGGCGCGTCCACGGCCGCGACCCCCGCCGTGCGCGCCCGACGGGTGAGCACCAGCAGTCCGCCGAACAGGATCAGGAAGGGCACGGCCGTGCGGAAGCCGGTGACGGACTCGGCGAAGGACGCGTACCCGGCCACGAGGTTCTGCAGCACCCCCAGGCCCAGCCCGCCCGCGAAGGCCAGTGGCACGGACGCGAAGCGTCCGATGACCGCCGCCGTGGCCGAGACGAACAGGAACAGGGTGAAGTCGTGCGCCGAGAGCCCGAGCAACGGGGTCGCCAGTACACCAGCCAGCCCGGCCAGCCCCGAGGCGATCATCCACGCCACCGACGACAGCCGGTCGGCGCTGATGCCGCGCAGTTCGGTCAGCGAGCGGTTGTCGACGGCGGCCCGCAGGTGCAGCCCCAGCCGCGTGTGCCGCATCAGTACCCACAGGGCCACCGCCACCAGCGCCGTCACCACCCAGGTGATCAGCTGGTCGGAGTCGATGCCGACGCCCTCCGTGAGCTGCCAGGACTTCGCGGGGCTGGGCCCCACTCCCGGCAGCCCGAACTGGTTCTCCGCCGGCTTCACCGGCGCGCCCGCGTCCGCCAGCAGCCCCACCGCCCACAGCCCGGCGGCCGGCAGCGCCACCAGCAGCCCGATGGTGGCCACGATCTGCGCGGTCTCGCCTACCCGGGCGAGCCGACGGAACATCAGCCGGTCGAGCCCCCGGCCGAGGCCGGGGGCCAGGACGAACACCACCAGCAGCGCGGCCGGAACAGCGGGCCAGCCCAGGCCCGAGTGCAGCTCGTAGAAGGTGAGCGCGCACAGGTAGGCGGTGGCCCCGTGCGCGAAGTTGAACAGTCCGGACGCCGAGTACGACAGCACCAGCCCGGTGGCCAGCAGTGCGTACAGGGCGCCGGAGACCAGACCGCTCAGCACGAAGACGAGCAGATCCCCCATGCCGCTGCCCTACTTGAAGGGGATCGGTTCGTGGCACTTGAACGGTACGGAGACCTCGTACGCGCCGTTCTTGAGCTGGACGAGCGCCCCGCAGCCGAAACTGTCCTTCTGCCCCTTGGGCTCCGCGCGGTCGCCGACGAGCGTGCCGGTGTCGGAGAAGCTCTGCGCGGCGCTCTGGAAGGACTCGACGGTCAGGTCCTTGCCCGCCTCCTGCGCGATGGAGACGAAGAGGTCGGCCGACATGTACCCGGTCAACATATGCATGTTCAAAGGCACTTCCTGACCGCCCGCAGCCGCCTTGATATCGGCCTTGAACTGCGCCATTTTCGGGTCGGCGGACTCGAAGGGCTGGAACTGGAGCAGCACGTGCACCCCGTCCAGGGCCTGCTTGGTGGCGTCCTTGGCGAGCAGCCCGGGGTCGTAGTCGGTCGGGTCGGAGATCAGCCCCTTGTAGCCGCTGCGCTTGAGCGCGGTGAAGAGCCCGATGTTGTTGGGGGTCTGCATGACGGAGACGACGGCGTCCGGGGCCTTGCCGTCGTTGCTGGAGAGGATCTCCTTCACGTACGCGGACCAGTCGCTCGGGACGGCGGTGCCGGGCACGGAGGCCTTGGCGTAGGAGACCTTGAACCCGGCGCTGGTGAAGCCCTGCTGGAAGGTGCGGATGCCGAACTTGCCGGCGTCGCTGTCGTTGGCGATGATCGCGACCGATTTGCCCTGGGCCCCGCCCAGGATCTGGCCGATGCCCTCGGGCCAGGTCTGGTTGAGGGTTCCGCCGGGGGTGGGGACCAGGCAGCCGTTGAAGCCGTAGATGTGCTTGGGTCCGCAGAAGGAGGGCAGGGTGCCCCAGCCGAAGGTGGGGACCTGCTCCTGCTCCAGGAAGTCGGCGCCGGAGAAGGTCACCGAGCTCATGGGGGAGACGGCGAAGACCTTGTCCTGCTGGACGAGTTTGCGGGCGGCCGCCAGGTTCTTGGCGGGGTCCTGGCCGTCGTCCTCCGCACCGAGGTAGTCGATCTTGCGTCCGTGGATTCCGCCCTCGGCGTTGGCCCGGAGGTAGCGGGCCTTGGCCCCGAGGTCGGTGTCCTTCTTGCTGTAGCCGCTGGCGCTGGTCATCGACACGATCCCGCCGACCTTGATCGATGCGGCGGTCACCCCGCGGGTGTTGCCGGGCGCGTCACCGGGCTTGCCCGGACCGTTGCCGTTGGTGGAGGCGGAGTTGCAGGCGGAGACGAGCGCGAGGGCCGCCGCCGCGGCGGCCAGGGTGCGGATCGGTCGCAACATGTCGGGGATCCCCTCCGTTGGAATGCCCGCATTCTGTGCGCGACCTGACGGATCGTCAATATTGCTGACACGTGGAAGTGACGATCCGTCAGTTGTGTTCACCACCAGCTGGGACGCCGACCGGGGCATCGGCCGGACCTGTCGTGACGGCCGCGGCCGGACCCGGCTCAGGAGGAGTAGAGGGCGGCGACCTCCTGCTCGTACGCCTTCTCGATCGCCCGGCGCTTGAGCTTCAGCGAGGGGGTCAGCAGCCCCCGCTCCTCGGTGAACTGCTCGCCCAGCACGCGGAAGGTGCGGATCGCCTCAGCCTGCGAGACCAGGGTGTTCGCGGCCACCACCGCCCGGCGGACCTCCGCCGTCAGATCGGGGTCGCCCACCAGCTCCGACGCCGGCATCTGCGGCCGGCCGCGCATCGACAGCCAGTGCGCTATCCCGTCCATGTCCAGCGTGAGCAGCGCCGCGATGTACGGCCGGTCGTTGCCCACCAGCACGCACTGCGACACCAGCGGATGCGAGCGGACCCGCTCCTCCAGGGCGGCGGGCGCGACGCTCTTGCCGTAGGAGGTCACCAGGATCTCCTTCTTGCGCCCCGTGATCGTGAGGTAGCCGTCCTCGTCCAGCCGGCCCAGGTCCCCGGTCGCCAGCCAGCCGCCGCGCAGCACCGCCTCCGTGGCCTCCGGGTCGTTCAGGTATCCGGAGAAGATGTGGCTGCCGTGCAGCCAGACCTCCCCGTCCTGCGCGATGTGCACCGTACTGCCCGGAATCGGTCGCCCCACCGTCCCGTACTTGGTCGCCCCCGGCGGGTTCGCGGTGGCCGCCGCGCACGACTCGGTCAGCCCGTACCCCTCGAACACCGTGATCCCGGCCCCGTCGAGGAACAGCCCCAGCCGTCGCGACATCGCCGACCCGCCCGACATGGCGTGCCGCACGCGCCCGCCCATCGCCTCGCGGACCTTCCCGTAGACCAGCCGGTCGAAGAGCTGGTGCTCCATCCGCAGAGCCGCCGAGGGCCCCGGCCCGGTACCGAAGGCCTTGCGCTCGCGCGCCTCCGCGTACCGCACGGCCGTTTCCACCGCCCGTTCGAAGGGGCCCGTACGCCCCTCCGCCTCCGCCTTGCGGCGGGCGGCAGCGAAGATCTTCTCGAAGACGTACGGGACGCCCAGCACGAAGGTCGGCCGGAAGGCGGTGAGATCCGGCAGCAATTCGGCCGCCGCCAGCACCGGCTGGTGCCCGAGCTTGACGCGTGCCCGGACGGCGGCCACCTCCACCATCCGCCCGAACACGTGCGCAAGCGGAAGGAAGAGCAGGGTGGACGGCTGCTCGCCCTGCCGGGCCTGGAACACCGACTCCCAGCGGTCGACCAGGGTGTCGGTCTCGTACATGAAGTTGGCGTGCGTGAGCACGCACCCCTTGGGGCGGCCGGTGGTCCCGGAGGTGTAGATGACCGTGGCGGTCGCGTCGGGCGTCACCGCCCCGCGATGGCGGTGCACGACGTCCTCGGCCACCCCGCGGCCGTCGGCGACGAGGTCGTCCACCGCCCCGGCGTCCAGCTGCCACAACCGGCGCAGGTGGGGGAGCCGGTCGATGACCGAACCCACCGTCATGGCCTGGTTCTCGTCCTCGACCACGCAGGCCGTGCAGTCGGTGTCGAAGAGGATCCAGTGCACCTGATCGGCGGAGGACGTCGGATACACCGGAACGGGCTGCGCGCCGATCGCCCACAGGGCGAAGTCGAAGAGCGTCCACTCGTACCGGGTACGGGACATGATGGCGACCCGGTCCCCGAAACGCACCCCCTGGGCCAGCAGCCCCCGGGCGAGCGCGAGCACCTCGGCGGCCAGCTCCCGCGACGTCACGTCCCGCCAGACCCCGTCGGTCTTGCGGCCCATCACCACCCGGTCCGGTTCCTCACGGGCGTGCTGGAAGACGATGTCGGCCAGGCCGCCGACGGGCGTGCCGGTGACGACGGGTGGGACGGTGATCTCGCGCAAGGCCCCGCTCCTCTCCGCGCGCCGCGGTGAACGTACCTCAGGGTCAACAGGGGTGAGTCGGCCATCCGATACCTCCACAAGACCTCCCCAGTGATCACAGTGTTCACGCCGTTGACGTGCGACTGAGCCGGTCCGCACCGGACAGCACGGCCGCGGCCAGGGCCTCGGCCGCTGCCGACGGGCGCGCCCCGCGGAGCAGCGCGAACTCCACCGGCCCCAGCTCCGGCAGCCCGCCGACCCGCACCAGGCCCGGCGGGATCAGCCCCCGGGTGTGCGCCATCACGCCGAGCCCGGCCCGGGCCGCCGCGATCAGGCCGCTCAGGCTGCCGCTCGTGCACGCGATCCGCCAGGCCCGCCCTTCCCCCTCCAGCACCTCCAGCGCCCGGGCGCGGGTGATGCCCGGAGGCGGGAAGACGATCAGCGGAACCGGGCGCCCAGGATCCACCCGCAGCCCCTCCGCCCCGATCCACACCATCCGGTCCCGCCAGACGAGCCGGCCCCGCTCGTCCCCGGGCCCCCGCCGCTTCGCCAGCACCAGGTCCAGACGCCCCGCGTCCAGCCGCTCGTGCAGCGTCCCCGAGAGCTCCACCGACAGCTCCAGATCCACCTCGGGGTGCTCGTGCCGGAACCCTTCGAGGATCTCCGGGAGGCGCGTCAGCACGAAGTCCTCCGAGGCCCCGAACCGCAGCCGCCCGCGCAGCCGGGTCCCGGCGAAGAAGGCCGCGGCCCGCTCGTTCGCCTCCAGGATGGTCCGCGCGAAGCCGAGCAGCGCCTCGCCGTCCTCCGTCAGCCCCACGCTGTGCGTGTCCCGGACGAACAGCGGCCGCCCCGTCGCCTCCTCCAGCCGCCGCACGTGCTGGCTGACCGTGGACTGCCCCACCCCGAGCCGCCCCGAGGCCTGAGTGAAGCTGAGCGTCTGGGCCACCGTGAGGAACGTCCGCAGCTGGACAGGGTCGTACATACCGCCCACGCTAGTCCCCTTCATCACGATCCGCGATAACAGTGAGTGCGGTGTGTGGGTTTCCCGATGACCGCCGCCCGCCGACCATGGGGTGAGCCCCCGCCCCGACAGCAAGTGAGCACCCCCGATGCGCCGCCCGCACCTGCCCGCCCGGCTGCCCCTGGACCCGTACATCCTGGCCCTGCTCGCCACCGTGGGCATCGCCGTCCTGCTCCCCGCGCGCGGCCCGGCCGCCACCCTCGCCGACGGCGCCTCCACCGCGGCGGTGGCCCTGCTCTTCTTCCTCTACGGAGCCCGGCTCTCCACCCGTGAAGCCCTCGACGGCCTGCGCCACTGGCGCCTCCACCTCACGGTGCTCGCCTGCACCTTCATGCTTTTCCCGCTCCTCGGCCTGGCCGCCCGCGGCCAGGTCCCGAGCCTGCTCACCGCCCCGCTCTACGGCGGCCTGCTCTTCCTCTGCCTGGTCCCCTCGACCGTGCAGTCCTCCATCGCCTTCACCTCGATCGCCCGCGGCAACGTCCCCGCCGCGATTTGCGCCGGCTCCTTCTCCAGCCTCGCCGGCATCGTCGTCACCCCCCTCCTCGCCGCCCTCCTGCTCGGCGGCGACGCGGGCGGCTTCTCCCTCGGCTCCCTTCTGAAGATCACCCTCCAGCTCCTGCTTCCCTTCCTCCTGGGACAGGCCCTGCGCCCCCGGGTCGGCGGCTTCCTCGTCCGCCACAAGCAGGTCCTCGGTCACGTCGACCGCGGCTCGATCCTGCTCGTCGTCTACGCCGCCTTCAGCGCGGGCGTGGTCGCGGGCATCTGGCACCGAGTGAGCGCTGCCCAACTCGCCGCCCTGATGCTGGTGGAGGCCGTACTCCTCGCCGCCATGCTCCTCGCCACCTGGTACGGCGCGGCCCGCCTCGGCTTCGGCCGGGCGGACCGCATCGCCATCCAGTTCGCCGGGTCGAAGAAGAGCCTGGCCGCCGGACTCCCCATGGCCAGCGTGCTGTTCGGGGCACACGCCGCCCTCGCCGTGCTGCCGCTGATGCTCTTCCACCAGATGCAGCTGATGGTCTGCGCGGTCATCGCCCGGCGTCGCGCCCAGGATCCGGCGCCCGAACTCGCCGCCGACCGTGTGGTGGACGTCTCGCCCGCGCCCGGCCGGCCCGTGCCCCGGGCCCGTTAACGTTCGGTGGTGACCTGGATACGCCCGCTCGCCGCCCACGCCGAACGTCCCTGCACCCTGGTCGTCTGCCGCGGTTGCTGCTGCGGCGACCCCCGCAAGAACCCCGGCTCCGACCACGCCGGTCAACTCGCCCGGCTGCGCGAAGCGGCCGCCGCCTCCGCGGGCCGACTGGCCGTCCGTACGAGCGAGTGCCTCGGCCCCTGCGCGCAGGCCAACGTCATCGTGGTCCAACCCACCACCGAGGCCCGCCGCCGCGGTGCCCGCGCGACATGGTTCGGCTGGGCGCTGGACGACACCGCGACCGACGAGATCATCGCCTGGGCCGAATCCGGCG
The DNA here is from genome assembly GCF_044761485.1 of Streptomyces sp. NPDC097617. Classification (NCBI taxonomy): domain Bacteria; kingdom Bacillati; phylum Actinomycetota; class Actinomycetes; order Kitasatosporales; family Streptomycetaceae; genus Streptomyces; species Streptomyces sp. NPDC097617. The sequence continues at coordinate 140,399 of NZ_JBIWCL010000012.1, read as the reverse complement.
GCCCGGGCACCACCCCGCTCCCGCCCACCCTGGACCTCCACCGCATCGACCCCCCGGAACCGAAGCCGGCCGAGGCCTCCCCCCGCCGTGGCCGCCGGGGGCGCTGACGTGCAGAACCTCGCCCGCGCGGTGCTCGTGATGCTCGGCGTGCTGGTCCTGGCCGTTGTGGGTCTGCCTTCTCCCTCGAAGGCGGCAAGCCCTCCCCGCCGCTGACGGCGCAGGACGTCATCGGCACCTGGCAGGGCGACCACGGAGCCCGGCTCGAAGTGCCGGCCGACGGCCGGGCCCACCTGACAGACGCCTCGGGCCGGCAGCGCGTCGCAGACCGGCCGCCGGCCGCGTCCCTCGTCGAGGACCGCTAGAAAGTGATCCGCTCCTCGCCCGCGTAGATGTTCATGTCCGGCCCCCGCAGGAAGCCGACCAGGGTCATCCCCGACTCCAGCGCCAGGTCCACCGCCAGCGAGGACGGCGCCGAGACGGCCGCCAGCACCGGGATGCCGGCCATCACGGCCTTCTGCACCAGCTCGAAGGAGGCCCGGCCCGACACCAGCAGGACCGCGCCCATCAGCGGGAGCCGGCCCCCCTGGTGGGCCCGGCCCACGATCTTGTCCACGGCGTTGTGCCGGCCCACGTCCTCCCGCAGGTCGAGCAGCTCGCCCTGCGCCGTGAACAGCCCGGCCGCGTGCAGCCCGCCCGTACGGTCGAAGACCTTCTGGGCCTCGCGCAGCCGGTCCGGCATCGCGCAGAGGACCTCCACGGGGACCCGTACCGGATCGGAGTCGATCCCCGGGAAACGGGTCGCCGTACGGACCGCGTCCAGGCTGGCCTTGCCGCACAGGCCGCACGAGGAGGTGGTGTAGACGTTCCGCTCCAGCGTGATGTCCGGCACGGGGACCCCGGCGGCCAGCTGCACGTTCACCACGTTGTAGGTGTTCGATCCGTCCTCGGCAGCCCCCTCGCAGTAGGTGACGGCCTGCACGTCCGAGGCGGCCGCGAGTACCCCCTCGCTGACCAGGAAGCCCACCGCCAGGGCGAAGTCGTCGCCCGGTGTGCGCATCGTGATGGCCAGCGGTTTGCCGTTCAGACGTATCTCCAGCGGCTCCTCGGCCACCAGTGTGTCCGGCCGGACACCCGCCGCGCCGTTCCGGATCCGGACGACACGACGACGCTCGGTGACCCGTCCCATGGCGATCAGCCCACCCCTTCTGTTTTTGCTTCTGTTTCCGCCGGTATCCGACAACCTCATTGTCCCGGTTCCGCTTCCGGCGACGCCCCCGGCAGGTGGATCCTCGGGAAGCTCCAAAATCCGGGGGCGGAATCCTGTCGGGTCACACGCACACGTACCCACCAGTAGCAGGCGAAGCTGGGTGATCCTGACTTCCGTACAAGGGGGGACCCCGCCCATGACCGGTTCACGCGTGGTGGCGCTAGGGCACTACCAGCCCGCGAAAGTGCTCACCAACGAGGACCTCGCGGCCATGGTCGACACCACCGACGAGTGGATCCGGTCCCGCGTCGGCATCCGCACCCGCCACATGGCGGGCCCGGACGAACCGGTGGACGAGCTGGCCTACCAGGCGGCGGGCAAGGCGCTGGCCGGTGCCGGCCTGACCCCCGACGACATCGACCTCGTCCTGGTCGCCACGTCGACCGCGATCGACCGCTCGCCGAACATGGCCGCGCGCGTCGCCGCCAAGCTGGGCATGGGCGGCGGCCCCGCCGTCATGGACATCAACGTCGTCTGCTCGGGCTTCACGCACGCCCTGGCCACCGCCGACCACGCCATCCGGGCCGGCTCCGCCACCCGTGCCCTGGTCATCGGCGCCGACAAGATGACCGAGATCACCGACTGGACGGACCGCACCACCTGCGTGCTCACCGGCGACGGAGCGGGCGCGGCCGTCGTCGAGGCCTGCGAGGAGCCCGGCATCGGCCCGGTGCTGTGGGGTTCCGTCCCGGAGATGGGCAACGCGGTGCGCATCGAGGGCTCGCCGCCGGTCTTCGCCCAGGAGGGCCAGTCCGTCTACCGCTGGACCACCAGCCAGCTCCCGCCGCTCGCCCGCAAGGTCTGCGAGAAGGCCGGAATCACCCCGGAGGACCTGGCCGCGGTCGTCCTCCACCAGGCCAACCTGCGGATCATCGAACCGCTCGCCGCGAAGATCGGCGCCGTCAACGCCGTCGTCGCCCGCGATGTGATCGAGTCCGGCAACACCTCGGCGGCCAGCATTCCCATGGCCCTGTCGAAGCTGGTCCAGCGCGGCGAGATCCCCTCCGGCGCCCCGGTCCTCCTCTTCGGCTTCGGCGGCAACCTCTCCTACGCGGGCCAGGTCATCCACTGCCCGTGACGGCTCGCGCCACCGCTCCCCGCGCCGGCCCGGCGCGGGAGCGGCCGCCCTCCACCACCAGCGCGCCGACCAGCACGCACGCCAGCGCCCCCAGCAGACGATGATCCGCGTCACAGCACCTCCCGCCCGTGCGCCTGCGTGAACAGAGTGCGCGGCCCCCGGATGTGTGCGCAGCCGTCCGACCGCCCGGCACCCCCCCCAATGTCCAGCCGGTATCACCACCCCGTGGCGAGACGGTCCGTCCCGCCATAGGTCGTCCGTGCATGCGTGCAGGTCAGCCCGGCGTGGCGGACGATCGCCGCCCGGATATGTGGTCGGAACCCCGCCGATCCTTTGCTATTGTTGTCCATGTCGCCACGGGAAACCGGGGCCGACCACCTGGTCCGGGTGGCGGAATGGCAGACGCGCTAGCTTGAGGTGCTAGTGCCCTTTATCGGGCGTGGGGGTTCAAGTCCCCCCTCGGACACACAAGCGAGAACCCCACTTCGGTGGGGTTTTTGTCGTTCCTGGGGGTGATGGGCCGAGCCGAAGGCCCCTCGGCGCGGCCCGGGGTCGGATGGCCTCCGGGAGTCCCGCACCCGGCCGTTCCACGGAGGAACCGCCGCTCCCGGGCACTGAGCCGGGGCCGGCCCCGCACCGCTCACGGGCCCAGGACCACCAGGCCCGTCGGGGTGGTCAGGCTGCCCGGGGCGACCGACGTGAAGGTGTGGGGGAGCGAGAGCCGGGGTTGGCCGCCGTCCGCGGCGGCTTCGAAGAGGTAGGCCGCGGCGGCCGCGGTGTCACTGACCAGGTGCGGTCCGCCGGCCGCGGTCGTGCCTCCGGTGAGCGGGGTACGGAACACGCGCCGCAGGTGGCGCAGGGTCTCCGGGGTGACCGGGGCCCGCATCGGCCGGGGCCGGCCGGCCGGATCCTCCGCCGGGACCGCGGCCCCGGCAGACACGTCCGGGGTATTCGGGGCATCCGGGGCGTCCGGGGGGATCGCCCCCGTCAGGAGCAGCGCCAGGAGCACCGGGACGGCCTTGCGGCGCAGGGCCTCGGTGGCCGCGCCCAGCCGGTGGGCGTGCGACGCGGGCAGCGAGAGGGCGAGGCTCCCGGCGGCATGCCCGGTGGCGATGGGGACCGCCGAGCAGACGACCCCGGGGGAGTACTCGCGCAGGTCGAACACGGGCGCCCCCGGAGCCACCGCGTCCAGGGCGCTGAACAGCACCCGGCTGTCGGTGATCGTCCGCGGGGTGAGCCGCGCGGGCCGGTGCCGGGCCACATGGTCGGCGCGGCGGTCGGGGTCGAGCTGGGTCAGCAGGCACTTGCCGACCGCGCTGGCGTGCGCGGCGGCCCGGAAGTCGACCCACTCCCGCACCGGCGGGGTCGCGGGCCCGGCCGCCATCTGCGTGATCCGGACCTCGCCCTCGGCGTACCGGCTGAGGTACACCGCGGCGCCCGCGCTGTCCCGGGCCAGCGCCAGGGTGCGCTGGAGCTGGCCGGCCAGGGCGTGGCGGCCGGGGGCGGCCAGCCGTTCCAGGGCGGGGCCGCGCCCGTAGACCCCGAGGGCCGGGCGCATCGCGTACTCCTCCTCGCACAGCATCGCCAGCAGGGGCCGCAGTTCCCCCTCGGCGAGGCCGGACTCCCGGGCGAGCCGGTCGGCCCGGACCCCCAGCGGGTGCCGTTCCAGGACCCGTACGACGGCCAGCGCGCGGCGTGCCTCCGCCAGGGCCCGGCTCGTCCCGGCGGGGGCCGCGGCGCCGCGGGCCGCCGCTGTCAGCGCCGGGTGGCGCAGCGGTCCGGCGGCCGGCCGGAGCGCGGTCACCGGCGGCGACGCCGAGGCCGACACCGTGACCGGCGGCGGCAGGAAAGTGGTCAGCACCCCCGACAGCCCGGGCCTGGGCAGCGGCACCGGGCCCAGGTCGGGATCTTCGAACTGGTCGACGTAGCGCAGGACGGCCGCCTGCGCGCACAGCCGGACCTCCCGCAGATCACGCCGGCCGCCCGGCCGGAAGCCGCGCCGGCCCAGCTCGCGCGCCCAGTGCCGGGCGTCGTGGTGCTCGCCGCGCCGGGAGTGGTCGAGGAAGAGGCAGTACGCGGCCGCGGACGTGCGCGGGCTCCCGGACCCGGCGGCGAACTGCCACCAGAACCGGGCCCCTTCGCGCAGCCCGGCCAGGTGCAGCAGGCAGCCGAAGACGACGGCCCCGGCCAGGTCGGTGTGTCCGTCGGTGAGGAAGGAGTCGAGGTGCGCCCCGGCCTTCGGCGCGCACGTGGAGGCCAGGCAGACGGCCTTGAGGTCGCGCCGGGCCCGTTCGGCGTCGAGCGGGCAGTCCCGCGTGGGGTCGCTCCAGCCGTGCACCGACCGCCGCCGGGCGCGGTGTCCCGAACCGGGCGCGTGCGGGGTGGCGCGCAGCAGCCGGGCCTCGGCGGCGCCGAGGTCGTAGTGCCGGTAGCGGTCGCGGACGCCCGCCCGGGCGAGGAGCTCGGCCAGGGGGCGGGGGATCGGGTCGCCGTCCTGCCGCTCCTGTCGCTCCTGCCGATCGAAATGCCTCATGACTCGGCTGATTCCGGTGCCGCGGCGGCCGTGTCGAGCAGACGGGCCAGCCGCCGGTGGGCCTGTCCCAGGTAGGAGCGGACGGTGGCCTCGTCGACGCCCATCACGGCGGCCGCCTCACCGGGGGTGCACTGGAGCCCGTACCGCAGGAGCACCGCGTCGCGTTGCCGCTCGACGAGCCGGGAGACGGCGGAGTAGAAGCGGATGGTGTCGGTCAGCACCTCGTACCGGTCGGCGTGGGCCTCCTTGAGGGCGGCCTCGAAAGCGCTGATGTCCATCGGCTCGGGCGGTGGCTGGCAGGGGTGGCGCCGGCGCTGGCGGTCGACCAGGCACTGCTTGAGGACGGTCCAGGCGTAGGCGTCGAGGCGGTCCATGTGGAGCATCCGCAGCCACTCACCCATGATCGAGTCGAAAGCGGCGTCCACCGCCTCCTCCGCCGCCCCGTCGTCGCCCAGCTGCAGATAGGCGAAGCGCATGTACGCGGGCCGCCGATTGGCGTGGAAGGCCCAGTACGACAGGCGCGCCGTCGGATTCCACTGGCTCATGGGAGTCGGCCGCCGACGCCGGCTCGGTAGTCCCACGGCCCCACCGGACTCCTCCGGTCCGCCATCGTTCACCGCTCCACCTCATCCCCTGTGCGCTGAACAGGAAAGCAGCGCGGGCGCACTCGGAGGGCGCAGAGAAGAAACCTGGAAGCAATGCGTCGTGGATGATCGGCCCGTGATCGATCTCGATCATGCGCGGCTCCAGCCAGCACGTATGCATATGCCCGGCGCCGATGCCGGTGCGCGGCCGTTGATCACGTTCAGTCCGGGCCCCGTTCCGGCTCCGTCCCGGCACCGTTCCGGCCCTGTCCGGGCCTCGTTCCAAGCCCCGTTCCAAGCCCCGTTCCGGCCCCGTCCGGACGCCGTTCCGGCATCGCTCGGACATCCCCCGGAGGCCGGCCGGTCGCCGCTCGATCACCGCTCGGACGCCGGTCCGGTGCGCCGCCGTCCGGCTGTAGCATGGGCCTGATCGCGAGGGCCGTGACGGAGAGGTCACTGCCCTCGCTTTTGCGTTACGTCCACCCATGAACAAATGCGGCGCGTGGCCTTTCGGCGGTTCGATACGATGAACCGCATTCACAGTCCGTCACGTCACGTTGTACCGCACAGAGGAAATGGAGCATCCGAGGATGGCTCGACACCTGATCACCAGCGCGCTTCCGTACATCAACGGGATCAAGCACCTGGGCAACATGGTCGGGTCGATGCTTCCGGCGGATGTGTACTCCCGGTACCTCCGCCAGCGCGGCCACGACGTCCTCTACATCTGCGCCACCGACGAGCACGGCACCCCCGCCGAGCTCGCCGCCAAGGAGGCCGGCATCTCGGTCGCCGAGTTCTGCGCGCAGGCCCACGACGCCCAGAAGGCGGTCTACGACGGCTTCGAGCTGTCCTTCGACTACTTCGGCCGCAGCTCCTCCGCGCAGAACCGGGAGATCACCCAGCACTTCGCGCGCAGGCTCCAGGAGAACGGCTTCATCGAGGAGCGCGCGATCCGGCAGGTGTACTCGCCGGTCGACGGCCGCTTCCTGCCGGACCGCTACGTCGAGGGCACCTGCCCGCACTGCGGCTACGACAAGGCCCGCGGCGACCAGTGCGAGAACTGCACCCGCGTCCTGGACCCCACGGACCTGATCGAGCCCCGCTCGGCCATCTCCGGCTCCACCGAGCTGGAGGTCCGCGAGACCAAGCACCTCTTCCTCCTGCAGTCCAAGCTCCAGCACGAGGTCGAGGCCTGGGTCTCCGAGCACGAGGAGGAGTGGCCGCAGCTCGCCTCCTCCATCGCCCGCAAGTGGCTGACCGAGGGCCTGCACGACCGCGCCATCACCCGCGACCTCGACTGGGGCGTTCCGGTCCCGGCCGACACGTGGCCCGAGCTGGCCGCCGAGGGCAAGGTCTTCTACGTCTGGTTCGACGCTCCGATCGAGTACATCGGCGCGACCAAGGAGTGGTCGGACCTGGACCCGGCGAACCGCGACTACAAGTCGTGGTGGTACGAGGCCGAGGACGTCCGCTACACCCAGTTCATGGCCAAGGACAACGTCCCGTTCCACACGGTGATGTTCCCCGCCACCGAACTGGCCACCCGTGAGCCGTGGAAGAAGGTCGACTACGTCAAGGCCTTCAACTGGCTGACGTTCTACGGCGGCAAGTTCTCCACCTCGCAGAAGCGCGGCGTCTTCACCGACCACGCGCTGGAGATCCTCCCGTCCGACTTCTGGCGCTACTTCCTCATCGCCAACGCGCCCGAGTCCGACGACTCGTCCTTCACGTGGGAGCACTTCCAGGCCACGGTCAACAAGGACCTCGGCGGCACCCTCGGCAACTTCGTCAACCGCGTGCTGACCTTCTCCCGCAAGCGCTTCGGCGACGACGTCCCCGCGGGCAGCCCCGCCGGAGAGGCCGAGGCCAAGCTGGGCGAGCAGATCGCCGAGCTGCTGGCCGAGTACGAGGGGCACATGGACTCCCTCCAGTACCGCAAGGCCGCGGCCGCGCTGCGCGCCCTGTGGTCGGCCGGAAACGCGTACCTCGACGAGAAGGCCCCCTGGACGGAGGTCAAGACCGACCTGGACGGCGCCGCGCTCACCCTGCGCACCGCGATGAACCTCATCCACCTCTACTCGGTGGTCTCCGAGCCGTTCATCCCGGCCTCGGCGCGCGCCATGCGCTCCTCGTTCGGGCTCACCGACGACACCGCCACGTGGGTCACCCCGGAGCAGGCGCGGTCCCTGGACGCCGTCCCGGCCGGCACCCCGTTCACGGTGCCGCCGGTGCTGTTCGCCCGGGTCGCCGAGGAGGACCTGGAGTCCTACCGCGAGCGGTTCGGCGGTTCCCCGGAGGCCTGAGGCTCCGTCAGGGCCCAGTGACAACCGCGTGAGGGGCGCGACCCGGTGAGGGTCGCGCCCCTTTCGCATGCCCGCGGGGGGAGCGGTCCGGGGTAGGGAAAACCCCACCGCGGACCGTCCACCTGACCGTGCAGACCCGGCCGGGCCGCGCGGCTGGAATGGGCCCATGACCCTTTCCCGTACCGCCCGGTGGACCACCGGCTGGCTGCTCGCCGCCGCGTGGGCGCTGTCCTTCCCCCTCTTCTCCTCGCTGGGGCCGCACCGGCTCTGGGGCTGGTGCGCCGCCGCCGGATACCTCGGGGCCGCCGCGGCCACCGCCCTCGGCAGCCGGCGTACGGCGCTCGCCGCCGCCCTGCTGGGCGCCGTCGGCGTACCGCTGCTGTGGCTGGTGCTGCCCGGCGCGCTGCTCCAGCCGACGGAGCTGTGGCGGCAGGTGTTCGCCTTCCCCACCGGGCGGGCGGAGGTGCCGACCCCGGCGAGCAGCCCGCTGCCCGGCCACCTGCTGGCCGAACTGGGCTTCTGGGGCTGGTATCTGACGGCAAGTCTGCTCATGGTGGCGGGCCTCGCGGTGGCGTTCTCGCTGTGCGTCCGGCCCCCGCGCACGGTGGTGGCGGCCGCCGACCGCCTCGCCCTTGGCCTCACCCTGGCCTTCCTGCTGGCTCCGACGGGCCGCTTCGGCTACCTGGCGCTGCCGGTCCTGCTGGTGGTCCGGGCCCGCTCGGTGGCGGTACCGGGTCGCTCGCGCGTGGTGACGGGATCCTCCCGGCTCCGGCTCCGACTCCGGCCCTCGGGCGGGCGGCCGAAGGCGCCGAACGAGCCGTCGGGAGGGCATTTCGCCTGACCAGGCCCCGAACATTGGATAGTTGCACTATCCTTCCGTTCGTGGATCAGCTGATCGCCGAAGACCCGAGCCGTATTGGACCGTACCGCCTGATCGCCCGGCTGGGCGCGGGAGGTATGGGCCTGGTCTATCTGGGTCGCTCCGAGGGCGGCCGTACCGTCGCCGTGAAGGTGGTCCAGGCGGAGTTCGCCGGGAACCCCGAATTCCGCAGGCGGTTCGCCCGCGAGGTGGCTGCCGCCCGCCGGGTGGGCGGCAGCTGGACGGCCGCGGTGCTCGACGCCGACACCGAGGCCGCCGTGCCCTGGGTGGCGACCCAGTACATCCCGGGGCCCGACCTGCAGACCGTGGTCGCCCGGCAGTTCGGACCGCTGCCGCAGGACTCGGTGCGGACCCTCGCCAACCGTCTCGCCCTCGCCCTGCGGGCCGTGCACGAGGCGGGGCTGATCCACCGCGACCTGAAGCCGTCCAACGTCCTCGTCACCGTCGACGGGCCCCGCGTCATCGACTTCGGCATCGCGCGGGCGATGGACAGCCTGACCGGGGACAGCCTGCACACCCGCACCGGCATGCTGATCGGCTCCCCGGGGTTCATGTCCCCGGAACAGGTCCGCGGACTCGAACTGACCCCCGCCAGCGATGTCTTCTGCCTCGGCGCGGTCCTCGTGTACGCAGCCACCGGGCGGATGCTCTTCGGCGCCACGGACACCGGTCTGAACGCCCATCTCTTCCGGATCGCCGAGGAGGAGGCTGACCTGACCGGCGTACCGGAGTCGCTCGTCGACCTCGTCGGCGCGTGCCTGCACAAGGACCCGTCCCGGCGGCCCACCCCCGAGGAGGTCGCGGCGCGTACGGCGGCGGACGCCGCCGGGGAATGGCTCCCGGGGGCGGTACTGGCCCAACTGGGCCGGCATGCGGCGCGGTTGCTGGACTACGCCCCGGCCTCTCCCGCGGGAGCCGGAGCCGGAGCCGGCGCAGGAGCCGAGGTCGGAGCCGGAACCGGAGCCCCGGCCGGGGCCCCGCCCGCCGGGACCCCGGACCCCCGCCTCGTCCCGGCGCAGTCCCGGCAGGACGCCTCCCCGTACGGGACGCCGCCCCCGCCACCCGCGTACGCCCCCGCGCCCCCCGGCCACTTCGGCCCCGCCGACGGATTCGGCCCGCCCCCGGGTCCCGCACCCGGCGACCCGTCCGTTCCCGCGCCCCCGCATCCCCGGCGGTGGTGGGGCCTCGCGGTCCTCGCCCTGACACAACTGGTGGTGCTGGTCGACGCGGCGCAATTCAGCCTGCTGGTGCCGCAGGTCCAGGCCGAGCTCGGCGTCGGCGCCCACGGCCTGAGCCCGCTCTTCAGCGCCTACCTGGTCGCCCTCGGCGGACTGCTGCTGCTCGGCGGGCACCTCGCCGACCTGCTCGGGGCCCGGCGGATGCTGGTGGCCGGCCTGATCGGTTTCGCGGCGGCCGCCGTGCTCGGCGGCGCGGCCTCCGGCTCCGTCCTGCTGATCACTTCCCGCGCCCTGCAGGGCGCCTCCGCCGCCCTGCTGGTCCCCGCCGCGCTGTCCCTGGTGGCCACCGGGTTCACCGACCGACGGGAGCGCGGCCGGGCCTTCGGGATCTACGCGGCGGTCGCCGCGGGAGGCAGTGCGCTCGGGGTGTTCACGGGCGGGTGGCTCGCCGAGACCCTGGCGTGGCGCTTGGCCCTGTGGTCGGTCGTTCCGCTCGCCGTGCTCGCCCTGATCGGCGCGCTCACCCTGCTGCCCGACCGTCCGGGCCGCACCGGAGCCCGGTTCGACGGATTCGGCGTGCTCGTGGGTTCGGTGGGATCCGCCGCCCTGACCTACGGGCTCGCCGAGGCCGAGACGGCCGGCTGGGCCGTCGCCCGGAGCCTCCTCCTGATCGTGGGCGGAATTGCCCTGCTCGGCACCTTCCTGTGGTGGCAGACCAGGACGTCCGGCTCGCTGCTCCCGGCGTACGTCCTCGCCGACCGGAGCCGCCTCGCCTCCCTCCTGGCCGTCCTCGCCACCGGCGTCGCCCTGGTCGCCCTCCTCCCGGCCCTGGGCTTCTTCGCCCAGCAGATCCGCGGTGAGGGCCCGGCCGCGGCCGGGACGAGCCACCTGCCCCTCGTCGCCGCGGCCCTGGTGACGGCCACCCAGGTCTCCGCCCGGCTGCAGTCCCGCCTCGCACCGCGCGTCCTGATCCTGCCGGGCCTGGTGGCGACGGCCATCGGGCTGGCCCTGCTGGCCGGTGTGGGGGGAGCGACCAGCTACGCGACCGGGGTACTGCCCGGCATGCTGCTCATCGGAGTCGGTCTGGGCCTCGCCCTGGTCCCGCTCTACGCCACCGCCACCGCCGGGGTGGCCCCGCAGCACGCCGGCGGGGCCTCGGCCGCCCTCGCCGCCGCCCACCACCTGGGGCAGTCGATCGGCGGGGCCGTGCTCGGCACCGTCCTCGTGAGCCGCCTGGACCGGGTCTCGGACGACACCGACGTGTTCGCCCGGATGCTGGGTTCCTACACCACCACCCTGTGGTGCGCGGTCGGCGCCATCCTGCTCGTAGCCCTCCCGGCCGCCCTGCTGATCAGGAACAGGCCCCCGAGCCAGGGCGTTTCTTAGCACGGTGGCGTCGGCCGACTCCGAACTGCCGCGTCCCGGAAGGTGACGCCACGACCTCGGGAGGCATCCCGCCCTGCGGCCCCAGCGCTGGGCAAGCCCTTCCTGCGGTGGGCTTGCCCAGCTACGGGCAGGGGTTCCACGCAGCGCAGCCGCCGGCGCTCCAGCGTCCCCAGCGGCACCGCGGCGAGGACCGCACCGGTCAGGAGCAGCAGCCCGATCCCGACCGGGGCCAGCGCCACCCCGAGTCCGACGAGCAGCGCCAGGACGACCAGCACGGGGTAGCCGATGAGGAATCCGCTGCCCAGGTACGCCCAGGAACGCCAGGGCCACCACGAGCCCAGGAACCGCAGGGGCCGACGTAGCACCGCGAGGACGGCGACCGGCGGCGCGTCGGCCGGTTCGGGTCCGAGGAGGGCGGGGGAGTCGGGCATGGCTCCTGAGCCTAGGCGAGGTGTCCGTCCGTGATCCCGGAGGGATCGGTGACATCTCGTCATATGGCCGCGCCCGGGGCCAGGAAGCCGCAGATCAGCATGAGCGGGACGGCCAGTCCGCTCCCCGGTCGTGGAGCGGGGCCGGGGCGGATGCCGTGGTGGACTGCGCCCGGCGGGAGAACCGGGGCGCGGCGCCGGCCGGCGCCTCCCAGGGTGCGGGGCCCGGGTGCGGGCCGGGTGCGGCGCCTCAGCCGCCCGTGCGGACGAAGGTGCGTACCGCGGTGTCGAAGTAGCCCCGGGCCTCGTCGCTCTGGCGCACCGGCGACGACACCCACACGTCGTACATGCGGCCGTCCTCCTCCCAGCACAGGTCGCGGGTGTGCCGGGGGCCCTCGACCGTCGAGAAGCCGTCCCAGGTGAACAGCCAGAGGGCGGCCTGCCGGTCCCGGTGCGAGGTGGCCACCACCTCGGCCCCCCGGTAGCCGGGGTTGTTCGCCGGGCCCTGGACGTGGGCGCGCTGATGGACGGCGACCGGACCGCCCGACTCGGGCTCCGCCACCTTGATGCCGATGCGGAAGGTCTCACCGGGGGACATGTAGAAGATCCGCGAGCCCTCCACCTTGCGGGTGAACCCGAGGGGGACGGCGAGCGCGAAGCCCTCCGGGTCGGTGACGACGCGGTACCCGGCCGGGGCGGCGGCCTTGTCGTCGGACGAGGGGGAAGGCGTGGCGGAGGGCGTGGGCGAGGGCCCGGAACCGGCCGGGTCCGCGGGTGCGGTAGGCCGGTCGGCCGCGCCGCTCGCGGAGGACTGGCCTGCGCGTTCGTCGCGGTCCATGAGCAGCGCTGCGGACACGCCCGCCCCGGCGATCGCGGCCACCAGCAGCGCGGCGATCAGCGCCGCCCCCGGCCGCCGCTTCCCGGGTGCACGTGGCGTTTCCGGCCCGGTCGCCGGGGTCGCACCCGGCGCGCTGCCCGGCGCGGTCCCTGATACGGGCGCCGCCGCGGGTGTCGGCCCGGCCGCGGCGGCCGGGCCGGGCTCGGCCCTGGTGACGCTGCGCTGCGTCGGGCTGTACTGCGCCGGGGTGTGCCGCGTCGCCGACTCCGCGCAGTCCCGCAGCAGTTGCTCCGCCCGCTCCCCGCCCAGCCGTTCGGCCGGATCGCGCTCCAGCAGGCCGCGCACCACGGGCAGCAGCGGTCCGCACGCGTCGGGCGGCCGGATCTCGTCGAAGACCACCGCGTGCAGGATCCCGCCGAGCGAGTCCCGCCGGAAGGGCGAGGCGCCGCTGAGGGCCGCGCACAGCAGGGCGCCCAGCGACCACAGATCGGCCGCGGGCCCCGTCGGGCTCTGCCCCGACATCCGTTCGGGCGCGGTGTACTCGGGGGAGCCCACGAAGGACCCGGTGGTGGTCAGCGTCGTCGCGCCCGACACCTGCGCGATGCCGAAGTCGGTGAGCACGGGCCGCCCGCCCGGCGCCTCCAGCAGGACGTTGGCGGGCTTGATGTCCCGGTGCAGCACACCGGCCGCGTGCGCCGTCCGCAGGGCGCCGATCAGCGCGATGCCGATCCGGGCCGCCTCGGCGACGTCCACCGGGCCGCTGCGTGAGAGCCGGTCCGCGAGCGAGCCGCCCTCGACCAGTTCCATGACGATGTAGGGCAGTTCGCCGTCCTCGACGATGTCGTGCACCACGATGATGTGGGGGTGTTTGAGCTGCGCGGCGGCCCGTGCCTCGCGGAGCGTGCGCTCACGCTGGTGGCGGGCCTCCTCCGCGGACAGCGCGGGGTCGAGCGAGACCTCCTTGACGGCGACGCCGCGGCCGAGCAACTGGTCGGTGGCGCGCCACACGATCCCCATGCCACCGCGTCCGAGCTTGGCGTCCAGCCGGTAACGCCCTGCGATCAGGCGGGCGTCCGCCCCCTCGGTCCCCATGGCGCCATCATGCCGCATCGGCGATCCCCACCCGTCCGCGGCGTGTCGAAGCGGCGCCTTGATCGTTTCTTCAGCGGTAACCCTTACATCTGCTGCGATTTCGGGAGGCGCGCGGTGACCGCTTGGCAGTACTTCGCCGGGGCGGGCCTGGTGGCGGCGCTCTGTCCGCTGCACGGCCACGTGGCGGTCGCGGGCGACGGCCACGGCCGCGGGGCGCGCGTCGACCTGTGCGTGCCGGCCGGGCAGCCGGACCGGCCGGTCTTCCGGCCGCCCTCCGGGCAGCCCTCGGTACGGGCGGCCGTGCCCGGCGCCGACCGGCCGACCGTGCGCCACCCGGGCCGGCCCGCGGCACCGGTCGCCCCGGCCCAGCGGCCCGAGTGGGTGGCGGAACCGCGGCCGGAGCCGCCGCGCGCGGTGGACGCCGTGGAGCCCGCGGCGAAGGCGGGGGCCGGGGAGTCGCAGCCGCCGCCGCCCGCGCCGGGGCCCGGGGGCGAGGCCGCAGCGGCCTCGGTCGAAACACCCGCCCCGCCCGCGGCCGGAGCCGCCGTCGCGCGGGTGAGCGCCTTCCACGTGCGTCCGTACCGCGCGGTGGCCCTGGAGCGGCGCGGCCCGGGCGGGATGTCCACCGTGATGATCATGGTCGTCGTCACCACCCCGGCCGTACTCGCGGCAGCCGCCCTGCGCCCCCGCTCCAAGAGCCGCGGCTGACCGCCGCCGCCACCGCACACCCCCGACCACCGACCCCTCATCGATCCACCGATCCGCACCGGGAGAATCCACGTGTCCGAATGGCTGGTCCTGGCCATTGCCATGGCGCTCGTCTGCGCCGTCGTCCTCGCCATCACCGCGATCCGGCACCGCCGGGTCGCGGACGACGAGGACACCAGCGAAACCCCTGACGTCATCGAGTACATGACGATGATGGTGGGCGTGGTCTACGCGATCGTGCTGGGCCTGGCCATCGCCGGTGTCTGGGAGGCGCGCGGCGCCGCCGAGGACAGCGTGCGCCGCGAGGCCCAGGCCCTGTACGAGGTCACCCAGCGCGCCGACGTCTACCCGGCGCCGGTCCGCGACCGCATCCGGGGCGAGGTGGACGCGTACGTCTCGCACACCGTCGCCGTGGACTGGCCGCTGCTGACCTCCGGCGACGGCGCCTCCGCCAAGGGCGGCGTGCTGCTCGGCAAGCTGCGCAGCGACGTCACGCACCAGAGCCCGTCCACCGAACTCCAGGCGCAGGCCTACCAGCCCCTGTTGGACCACATCGCGGCGGCGGACGACGCGCGCCACTCGCGGACGCAGAGCTCCGAGTCCACGCTGCCGGGCGTGGTGTGGTTCGGGCTGCTGGTCGGCGGGGTGGTCACGGTCGGGCTGATCTTCACCCTGCAGATCCGCCGGTCCGGGCGGGAGCTGCTGCTCGCCGGACTGTTCAGCGCGCTGATCGTGTTCCTGCTCTTCATGGTGTGGAGCTTCGACGCGCCCTACGGGCGGGACGGGATCGACTCGGCCGGACCGTTCCAGGACCTGTTTCCGGCGACGGCGACGGTCGCGGCCGGGGCCCGCTGAGTGGCGGCCGGCCGTGCGGCGGCCGGCCGTGCGGTGCCCCGCGGTGCGGTGCCCCGCCGTGCGGCGGCCGGCCCGGCGCACGGCACGTCACCTCACCGCTGTGCGCTCACCTGCCGCCTGAGCGGCTGCACCACGGGTGAGTGCCGCAGCGCGTGGGAGATCCGCAGCAGGTCGCGCGGACCGTCGGCGGTGTCGAGGAAGGTCTCCTCATCCTCTCCGATGATCTTCCCGTCGGGGTCGGCGGACCGGGCCCGCACGGCGGCCGCGACCATGGCGGCGTCGGCGACGGCGCGGGCGGCCTCCGCGTCGGCCCCCTCGGCGACGGCGCTCTCGAAGGCGCCGTCGCGCAGACCCTTGTCGAAGTACGGCCCGAGGTGCAGGAAGCCGTCGTGGATGTCCGACTCGCGCTGGATCACCCGCAGCTCCGCCGCGGACCACCAGGCGATCTGTACGGAGGGCGTGCCGGCGGGTGCGGAGATCTGCACCTCCTGCCAGAGCGGGCCGAGCTGGCGGTACGTCGCCCAGGTCTGCCAGTGGTCCGACAATCGCTGGCAGACCAGCGGCACCACGAAGCCCATCGCGCTGATCAGCGCGCCGAGGGAGGCGAGCGGCGGGGCGGCGTAGGTGCTGAGGCCGTCCAGGTTGTGCCCCGACCAGCGGGCGACGACCGCCGTCATCTTGGTGGCGTCGTAGGCGAGGTTGAAGACGTAGCCGATGACGATGATCACCAGACCGACCCGCAGCCAGCCGCGGACCTGGAGCGACCAGCGCCAGCACAGGACCACCATCACCACGGCGGCCACGTGGTGCGCCAGCAGGTAGAGGGCGATCATGTGGCCGATGTAGGGCGTGTTCGCGTAGTAGGTGTCGAAGTCGCGCAGCCGCTCCACCGGGGTCTCCCCGAGGGCGAAGAGCACGATCAGCGCCACGATGACCCCGCTGTAGCCCAGGATCCAGCGGCGCGAGACGCGGCGGGTCTGTTCGGGCGGTCCGCCCCGCCAGTTGACCATCAGGACCAGGCAGGACGCGCTGAACGCGGTGATCAGGCAGTACACCAGCGGGGCCGAGAAGTTGGCGATCCCGGTCCAGCGGTTGACCGCCTCGATGGTGGGAGGCGCGGCGAAGGCGAACACGGCCCCCGCCAGGGTCAGCAGGGCGACGACCGACCGCAGGAGCGGGTCGTTCCAGTTGTGCCGCAGGGCCGGCAGCTTGAAGGCGAGCGAGATCGCCATCGCGGCCGCCGGTATGTAGTAGTCCTCGCCGTTCAACGGTCGTTCCTGTGCCCCCGGTAGCCCAGCGAGGCCTCGATGCGGCCCGCCAGTTGATCGCGCTGGACCGGAGGCCGGTGACTCGCCGAACCGGCGAGCCAGTTCCGGCATCGGCTGCCCAGCAGTAAGCCGAAGGTTTCAGCCTCCGTTTCCTCCTGCACGTCGGCGCGCGTACGCGCGGCGACGCGGCGGACCGTCTCACCGATGTCGGCCTCGTCCGTCAGCAGCCGCGCGGCGACGGCGGCGCCGTCGACGTGATGACTGCAGTGGCCGGCCTTCATGTGCCACAGCTCGTGGCCCAGGATCACCAGCTGGTGGTCCGGCGCGGTGCGTTCCTCGATGACCACCAGATCGCGGTCCGCCATGTCGAGCCACAGGCCGCTGGCCGTCCGCGGCGGGAACGAGGCCATCCGGAAGTCCACCCGACGGCCGCGGTGTCTGCTCATGCCCTCGCAGAGGGCAGCGTAGAGGTCCACGGGTTCCACGGGTGCGGTCAGCCGGATGCCGGCCACCAGCTCCCCGCACAACCGCCGCTGCTCTCTGCCTATGCTCACCGTTCTCCCCGTCGGCGCGGATCCGGATCAGGACTCAAGGATCAGACCCAGACTTTCGCCTGGGTCAGGATTCGTTCGGTTTGACGCTCTCGAGAAGCATGTCCAGCCATTCGGTCACCTTGTCCCGGTGCTTGTCGCTGGGCAGTTGGGCGGCGCGCCAGGCGATGCCCCGTACGCCGTGGTTCTGCAGGAGTCTTGCCAGCGGATCCCCGGACGATGCGCCCGAGGCCGGTACGGTTTCCCGCGCCCGCCCCGCGAAGTCCTGGAGCAGTTGTTGCTCGGTCCGCTGGAGGGCATCCGTCAGGGCGTCGGACTCGTGCGCCGTGAGGAACCCGGCGTGCACTCCGAAGAACCGCTGGATCGCGTCGCAGTGTTCCATGGTGGGGCGTCGGTCGCCGTTGATCAACGCTCCGGCCTGCTGCCGCGACATGCCGGCGCCGTCCGCGATCTCCTGCTGCGTGTAGCGGCGGCCGTTGGTTTTGACACGTGTCCGCCGGAGCAGGTCGAGACGCTGGAGGAACCGCGTCTGCAGATCGGGTTCGCCGGCCGGTCTGCCGTCGAGCAGGGTCCTGACCACGTCCGCGGGTACGCCGGAGGCCTCGGAGAGCCGCCGCAGGTCGAAGACCTGGTTCAGATCGCGGCCCATCTTGCCCGCGAGTTCGGCGACACGCGTGATGGTGGCTGCCAGGGGTGCGTTGGCTACCGCGACGGGAGCCGGGAAGCCGTCTGTCACCAGTGGTTCTCCTAGATCGCGCGAAGTCGGCATGGGCACATGGTCGGCTTCTGGAATCTAGCCGCTCTCGCCCGGAAGGGCTAGAACGTGCCACAGCTGTGGCGGGAATGAGCTGTCAAGAGGCTGGAATTGCCACAATAGTTGACACTCGAATGAAGTCGGTAGCAGGATCGCCACACGGAAATGAAGATCCAGACCGGAGGAGGGGGAGCTCTCAGTGCCACATCTCGCAGCGGTGGGCCCGTCCGATGGACTCGCCCGAGCCGGTGAAGAGCGTCTGGCGGGCGAGGAATCCGCTCGCGGCGCCGTCCGGTCGGAGCGACGCAAGGAGATTTTGCGCCAGCGCCGCGAGGAGTTGGGCCTGAGTCAGGAAGACCTCGCCGCCCGGCTGCGCATCAGCGTGCGTGCGTACGGGAACTGGGAAAGAGGCCTGGTCAAAGAGTGGACGGACCGTAAACTCCTTGCCCTGGCCGAGGCCTTGGAGATGAGCGAGCGCCAGTGCTTCTGGCTGTTCCGCGTCATGGTCGACCGCGACCCGCCGCCCACGTGGCGCGCCGCAGCGGAAAACCGGCTGCCCGAGGACCCGGCGCAGCGCGACTACCTGTGCGACTACGCGGCCCTGATGGAGTCCGTGCCGTACCCGAGCTTCCTGGTGGACCACCGCTGGGACGTGGCCCTGACGAACTCGGCCTTCGACCAGCTCTTCCAGTCGGTGAGACCGCACCCGACAGCGCTGCCGGACGACAACTTCCTGCGCTTCGTGCTGTTCCACCCGGACGCGGCGGCCGTGCTGGAGGACCACGAACCGGCCTGGTGCGTACCGCTGCTGGCCCAGTTCGCGACCGCGCTGGCCGGGGCTCCCGAGGACGAGGGGCTGCGCAGCATCCGCCAGGAGGTGGCCCGTGACCCGTTCATGGAGGCGGCCTACCGGTACGGCGTGCCGCACTGGCTGAGCACGCACGGGACCGACGCCGCCGAGCTGGACGGGGCGGTGCGCACCGTGCGCCACCCCGACCCGCGGTGGGGCCCGGTGCGCTGCCGGATGGTGGCCGAGACCAGTCGCATGCTGGGCGAGATGGGGCTGACCCGGATCACCCTGATCCTCTCGACGCCGACGGGCACGCCGCGGGGTCCGGTCCAGGGCGGCGGCTTCACGCACCAGCAGGGCGCCAGGCTGCGCGCCGTGCCGTCGCCGGTGGAGTGACCGGCCGGGGCAGACTGGTGCCGGCGGACGTGTGCCGTGGCGTGCGTGTCACCGATCGTGTCACCGATCGTGGCATCGGCCACCACGGCGGCGGCGTCGGCCACGGGATCTGCACTGGCGAAAGGCGGTAGGGGCGTGCGGCTGACGATCCTCGGCGGAGGCGGCTTCCGGGTACCGCTCGTCTACGGAGCCCTGCTCGGCGACCGCGCCGAGGGCAGGGTGTCCCACGTGACGCTGTACGACGAGGACCCGGCGCGGCTCACCGCCATGACCCGGGTGCTGCGGGACCAGGCCGCCGTCGCCGCCGCGCACGACCTCGCGGGGAACGGCCCCGCCGTGCGGGCCCCGGCCGTCACCGCCACCGGGGACCTGGACGAAGCCCTGCGCGGGGCCGATTTCATTTTTTCCGCCCTCCGCGTCGGCGGTCTGGAAGGGCGCGCCTCGGATGAGCGGATCGCCCTGGCCGAGGGAGTCCTGGGCCAGGAGACGGTGGGCGCGGGCGGGATCGCCTACGGCCTGCGGACCGTGCCGGTGGCGCGCGAGATCGCCCGCCGGATCGCCCGGATCGCCCCCGGGGCGTGGGTCATCAACTTCACCAACCCGGCCGGACTGGTCACCGAGGCGATGGCCGAGGAGCTCGGCGGGCGGGTGATCGGCATCTGCGATTCCCCCGTGGGCCTGGGCCGGCGCATCGCGCGGCTGCTGGGCGCCCGGCCCGAGGAGGCCTGGATCGACTACGTCGGGCTCAACCACCTGGGCTGGGTCCGCGGGCTGCGCATCGGCGGGCGCGACGAGCTGCCCCGGCTGCTGGCCGATTCCGAGGCCCTGGAGTCCTTCGAGGAGGGCCGGCTCTTCGGGGCCGAGTGGCTGCGCTCGCTCGGCGCGATCCCCAATGAGTACCTGCACTACTACTACTTCAACCGTGACACCGTACGGGCCTACCAGGAGGCCGAGCAGACCCGCGGGGCCTTCCTGCGCGACCAGCAGCGCGGCTTCTACGCCGAGGCGGGCCGGCCCGCGGCGCCGGCCGGGGCCGCGCTGGCCGCCTGGGACCGTACCCGGGCCGAGCGCGAGGCCACGTACATGGCCGAAAACCGTGAGGCGGCGGGCGTCGGCGAACGAGACGAGAGCGACCTGGAATCCGGCGGCTACGAGAAGGTCGCGCTCGCGCTGATGCGGGCCATCGCCCGGGACGAGCGGGCCACGCTGATCCTGAACGTGCGCAACGGCTCGACGCTGTCCGTCCTCGACGCCGAGGCCGTCATCGAGGTGCCCTGCCTGGTCGACGCGAACGGCGCCCACCCGGTGGGCGTCGAGCAGCTGCCGCTGCACGCGGTGGGGCTGGTGACGTCCGTCAAGGCGGTCGAACGGGAGATCCTGGCGGCGGCCGCGAGCGGTTCGCGGGCGTCCGCGGTCAAGGCCTTCGCCCTCCATCCGCTGGTCGACTCGGTGGGGGTGGCCCGGCGGCTGCTCGACGGGTACGCGGCGGAGCATCCGGGGCTGGCCTACCTGCGCTGACCCGGGCGCGCGGTTTCCCCGTACGGCGCAGCGCCGCATGCGCGGCGCCGGGCGCGCTGTGACAGTGCGAGGGTGACCACCACCCCCGCCGCAGCCGCCGCACCCCCCGAGATCGACCGGCGGCGGCGCAATGTCATCTTCGGCACGATCATGCTCGGCGTGCTGCTGGCGGCGCTCGACCAGACGATCGTCGGTACCGCGCTGCCCACGATCGTGGGGGACCTGGGCGGCGGCGACCACATGTCGTGGGTGGTGACCTCCTACCTGCTGGCCGAGACCGTGACGACGGTCCTGGTCGGCAAGTTCGGTGACCTCTTCGGCCGGAAACTGATCTTCCAGATCTCGGCCGTCGTCTTCATCAGCGGCTCCTTCCTGTGCGGCCTGTCCAGCAACATGACCTTCCTGATCGTGTGGCGCGGCGTCCAGGGCATCGGAGCCGGCGGCCTGATGGTCACCGCGATGGCGCTGATCGCCGATGTGGTGCCGCTGCGCGAACGCGGCAAGTACCAGGGCATGATCGGCGCCGTCTTCGGCGTCGCGACCGTGATCGGACCGCTGCTCGGCGGGTTCTTCACCGACCAGCTGACCTGGCGGTGGTGCTTCTACGTCAACGTCCCGATCGCGATCCTCGTCGTCGTCGCGGCCGCCAAAACGATCCCGTCGGTCCGGGCCTCGGGCAAGCCGGTCATCGACTACCTGGGCATCGCGCTGGTCGCCGTCGGCGCCAGCGCGCTGATCCTGGGTACCAGTTGGGGCGGCAACGAGTACGCCTGGACCTCGCCGGTCATCATCGGGCTGTTCGTGGGAGGCGTGGTCGCCCTCGCGCTGTTCTGCCTGGCCGAGACGCGGGCCGCGGAACCCATGCTGCCGATGCGGCTCTTCCGCAACCCGGTCTTCTCCGTGTGCTCCATCCTGAGCTTCGTCGTGGGATTCGCGATGCTCGGCGCGATGACCTTCCTGCCGACCTACCTCCAGTACGTCGACGGGGACTCGGCCATGATCTCGGGCGTCCGGACCCTGCCCATGGTCATCGGTCTGCTGATCGCCTCCGTGTTCAGCGGCAACGTGACCAGCAAGACCGGGCAGTACCGGATCTTCCCGATCGTCGGTAACGCGGTCATGGGCGTCGGCCTGTACCTGCTGTCGCGGATGGGACCGGGGACCAGCACCCTGCTCGAATCGCTGTACATGTTCGTGCTCGGCGCGGGCATCGGCCTGTCCATGCAGGTGCTGATCATCGCCGTGCAGAACACCGTCGACTACGCCGACCTGGGCACCGCCACCTCGGGCGTCACCTTCTTCCGCACGCTGGGCAGCGCCTTCGGGACGGCGGTCTTCGGAACGATCTACGCCAACCACCTCGGGCCCGAACTGAATGCGGCGTACGCGGAGGCAGCGCGGCTCACCGGGCAGGATCCGGAGCAACTTGCCAGGGCCGCGTCCACCCCGGAAGGGGTGCACCGGCTCGATCCGCAGGCCGCGGCCCCGGTGATCGACGCGTACGCGCAGGCCCTGCATACCGTGTTCCTGTACACCGTTCCGGTCGCCGTGTTCGGTTTCGTCGTGGCGCTCTTCCTCAAGCAGGTGAAGCTGCGCGACAGCGCCCGGATCGGGTCCACGGACATGGGCGACGGATTCGGCTCGCCGGCCACGGCCTCGGGGGATTCGGCCAAACTTCTGGAGCTGGCCGTCGGCAAACTGGTACGGAACATGGGCGCGGACACGGCGCGGGGGATCGTCGAGGGCTCCGACACCCGGCTGGACATCGCGGGCGCCTGGGCGGTGATGCAGGTCGACCTGATGACCCGGACCGTCGGCCACGCCAGCCTCGGAGTGATCGCCGGCCGCCGGTCCCTGCCGCCGGAGGTGCTGGTCCCGGTCTACGAGCGGATGACGGACGAGGGCTTCCTCACCCGCGAGGGCAGCTTCTTCACCCTCAGCGCGGCCGGGCAGCGGGAGGCCGACGTCATCTCGAAGGCGTGGGCCGAGTGGCTCAAGGACCGGTTGGAGAAGGACCGCGGGCGGCCGCGGAGCGAGGAGCTTCGGGTGGCGGCGGACGCGATCGCCAAGCGACTGCTCGCGGAGGACCTCGGGGACGGAAACTTTGCGCCAAAGGTGGTGGTGCGGCGGTAGACCCGGGCCCGGAACGGAACCTCGCCGGATTCCCGCTCGTCCTCCCTCGTGAGGCAGTAGGACAGCCGGACCGGCAGAGGAACAACGGACGACGGGGGCCGCTCGTGAGGATCGCACTGGCCGAAGAGATCATGCTGTTGTCCCTGGACGACGAGTCCGGGGCGGCGCGGCAGCGGCAGTCGGCGGGCTGGGCCGTGGCGGGAGCGATCCTGCTCGAGCTGGTCATGGCGGAGCGGGTGTCGGTGTCGGGCAAGTACCTGGAGCTCAGGAGCACCGAACCCACCGGGGAGCAACTGCTCGACGGCCGGATCCGGTTGATGGAGGACTGGCTGCGGGGCCGAAGCAAGCGCCGCGTGACGGACTGGCTGACGAAGGACCAGCCCAAGGCGGTCGGCGCCGCCCTGGAGAGCCTGGGCGAGCGCGGGCTGGTGGTGGCGCAGGTGCACAAGGTGTTCGGCGTGTTCCCGCAGCGCCGCTATCCCGAGGCCGATGGCACCGTCGAGCGCGCCCTGCGCGAGCGCCTGCACGCCGTCGTCCTGGACGGTGCGCAGCCGGACGAGCGGACGGCCGGCCTCATCGCCCTGATCCACTCGGCCAAGCTGCACCGGCTGGTCTTCCCCGACCGGCAGCCCGGCGAGGTGGCCGCGCGGATGGCGGAGATAGCCGCCGGCCAGTGGGCGGCCGAGAGCGTACGGGCGGCGATCCGCGATATGCAGGCCGCGATGGTGGCGGTGACCGCCGTGACGGTGCTGACGGCCACCGCGTAGGCGTGCGCGCGGGGGCGGGGGGCGGGGGCGCGGACCCCGCGGCCCCCGGGCGCTCGCCGGGGTACTGCCGGGTTGCTGACCGGGTGCCGCTCAGGCGGTGCCCGTGATCCGGTAGGCGTACGAGGGGACGCGCGGCAGCGGCGCGAGGTCCGGGCGCCAGGCCTGCAGCACCGCTGCCGACGGCACGTAGAGGGCCGCGGGGATCTCGGACGGGTCGAACCACTGCCAGCGGGCGATCTTGTGCGGCTCGGTGACGGTGGGGACGCCCTCCGCCGAGGTGGTGACGGCCGCCGCCGTCAGCCGCGTCAGGCCGGCGTGCGCCTCGATCTGCACGGACAGGAGGCGGATCGCCTCGGGGTCCGCCCGCAGGGCCGTCTCCTCGGCGAGCTCGCGGGCGGCGGCCTGCTCGAAGCCCTCCCCGGGGTCGACCTTGCCGCCGGGCAGTTCCCAGCGGCCGTCGTGTGCCTGGCCGAGCAGTACCCGGCCGTCCGGGGCCAGGACGACCAGCCCGACGCCGACGACGGCATGGGGCTGAGGCGCGGCCCGCTCGGGGCGTTCGGGGCGCTCGTCGGTGGTGCTCATGGACGTCCTTCCGCTGGAGGGGTGGGGCGGGCCCGGACATGGATCCGTTCGCCCTGGGGGCCGAAGAGGCTGAGGAACTCGGCCGGCTGCGAGCCCGCGTTGAAGAAGGCGTGCGGGGTGTGCGTGTCGAACTCGGCGGCCTCGCCGGGGCCGAGGACGAGGTCGTGCTCGCCGAGCAGCAGCCGGACGCGTCCGGAGAGCACGTACAGCCACTCGTAGCCCTCGTGGACCTGCAACTCAGGCTCGGGCGGCGGACCTTCGAGGGGCGGGAGGATCTGCTTGAAGGCGTGCACCCCGCCGAAGTTCCGGGTCAGCGGCACGTAGGTGCTGCCGTGCCGGACGAAGGGGCGCGGGCGGATCCGGGGATCCCCGGTCTCCGGGGCGCCGACCAGCTCGTCGAGCGCCACCCGGTGCGCCCGGGCCAGCGGAAGCAGCAGCTCCAGCGTCGGTCTGCGCTGCCCGGACTCCAGCCGCGAGAGGGTCGAGAGCGAGATCCCGGTGCTCTCGCTGAGCTGGGCCAGCGTGGTGCCGCCCCGGCGCCGCAGGGCGCGCAGCCGCGGGCCCACAGCGGTCAGCACGCCGGCGAGTTCCTCGTCCTGCTCCTCGGTGGCCATGACTCCATTTGCCGGTTCGGCAAGAACATTTGTCAAGCGTGCCGCCGTGGGCAGACCCTCACGGACATGGACAACGCTGACAGCTCTTTCGACGTGGTGGTCGTGGGCGGTGGGGCCGCCGGGCTCGCCGGAGCCCTGACCCTGGTCCGGGCCCGCCGTTCGGTACTCGTGATCGACTCCGGCAGCCCGCGCAACGCCCCGGCCGCGCACCTGCACGGATACCTCGGCCAGGACGGGGAGAGTCCGGCCGCCCTGCTGGCCAGGGGGCGGGCCGAGGTGACCGGCTACGGCGGCCAGGTGCGCGCGGGCACGGTCCTGGCCGCCGACCGGCTGCCCGACGGGAGCTTCCTGGTGCGCTGCGGGGACGGCACCACCGTGCGGGCGGGCCGGCTGCTGGTCGCCACCGGCCTGGTCGACGAGCTGCCCGCCGTACCGGGCCTCGGGGCGCGCTGGGGGCGGGACGTGCTGCACTGTCCGTACTGCCACGGCTGGGAGGTCCGGGACCTGCCGATCGCGGTGCTGGCCGACGGCCCGATGGCCGTGCACCAGGCCCAGCTCTGGCGGCACTGGAGCGAGCGCACCACCCTGCTGGCGCACACCTGGCGGCTCACCGCCGAGGACCGGGAACTGCTGGCCGCCCTCGGTGTCGATGTCGTCGAGGGCGAGGTGAGCGGCCTCGCCGTCCAGGACGACCGGCTGACCGGGGTGATCCTGGCGGGCGGCGCCGAGGTGGGGTGCCGGGCCCTGGTGGTGGCCCCGCGGTTCACCGCCCGTTCGGGAGTCCTGAGCAGCCTCGGCCTGCCGACCGTCGTGATGGAGCGCGACGGCCTGGCGGTCGGCACGTGTGTCGAGTCCGATCCGGCCACGGGGGCCACCGCGCTGCGCGGGGTCTGGGTCGCGGGCAATGTGACCGCACCGATGGAGAAGGTCGCGGGCGCGGCCGCACAGGGCGCGCAGGCGGCCATGGCCATCAACACCGACCTGATCGAGGCGCGGACCCGGCGGGCTCTGGAAGCTCACCGCGAGGGTGTCGATAGGTGAGCACCAGTACGACTGTCGGACAATTGTGCGGGTTTCGGGCGGCTCTCGTTCGCGCAGGCTCTTGGCGGTGTGATCGTCGTACGGATCAACGGCTCGGGGGGACGCTCCATGGCACATGTGCTGGTCATCGGCGGAGGTGTCGCGGGGCCCGCCACCGCCCTGCTCGCGGCGCGGCGCGGACACACGGCGGAGGTCTTCGAACGCGACGCGCGGGCCCCGGGCACCGCGCTCGACCATGACTTCTTCGGTTGGCGGCGGCCGACCGTACCGCAGGCGGCCCAGCCGCACGTGCTGCTCGGGGCGGCCCGCAACGTCCTGTGCGGGGACCTGCCCGACGTCCACGAGGAGATGCTGCGCCTCGGCGCCCGCGAGCGGCACGAGCTGGACTGGTTCGACGTGCGCCCGCCGGCGCTGCCCGGCGACGACGACCTCGTGATGCTGCAGGCCCGGCGCATCGTGCTGGAGAGCGCGCTCGCCACGGCGCTGCGCGTGGAACCGGGGGTCGTCGTCCGGTACGGGGAACCGGTCACCGGACTCATCACCGCCCCGCGACCGCCCGGGGCCAACGCGATCCAGGTGCAGGGAGTGACCACCGAGACCGGGAGCTACCGCGGCGACCTCGTCGTGGACGCCTGCGGGCGGCGCGGGGGCACCGAGCGCAGGCTGGCCGAGGCGGGCTGCCGGCCGCCCGTCGTGGAACGCCACCGCACCGGGCTCGCCTACTTCTGCCGCTGGTACCGGCTGCCCGAGGACATGGACGAAGGCCCGCGCAGGCCGTGGGCGGTGACCGGCGGGTCCTTCGCCGGGTGCGCCGTCTTCCCGGCCGACAATCGGGTCTTCGCCGTGACGCTGTTCGTGCACACCGCGGATACCACCCGGTCGGCGCTGCGCGATCCGGCCGTCTTCGAGGCGGCGGCGCGCGCCTTCCCGCCCGGCGAGGCCTGGCTGGCCCTGGACGCCGAGCCGCTGTCGGGTGTGCTGGCCACGGCGAGCCTGGACAACCGGTGGAGCGCGCTGGTCGACGAGCAGGGCCCGGTGGTGACCGGGCTGGTGCCGGTCGGTGACTCGATCACGCACACCAACCCGACGCTGGGGCAGGGCGCGTCGCTGGCCCTGTGGGCCGCGCGCAGGGTGGCGCGTACGGCGCACCGGGACCCGGGATCGGCCCGGTACGCCGTCGAACACCACGCCTGGGCGGAGCGCACCCTGAAGCCGTGGTTCGACTTCCAGGTGGTCGCCGACGCGGCGATCGGGGAGCGTTTCGCGACGCGGGCCGGGCGCGGTACGACGGCGCGTGAGGTGTCCGCCCTGTTCGACTGCGCGCTGGAGGATCCCGAGGTGATGCGGGCGCGGGCGAGGGTCCGGCACCTGGTGGAGCCACCGGAACGGGCGTACGCCGATCCGGAGATCCGCGCGCGGGTGGCGCGCTGGCTGGCGGCCCGGCCGGACTACGTGCCGAACGTGGCGGGGCCGGACCGGGAGGAGTGGGAGAAGCTGACGGCAGGGTGAGGCCGGTGCCGGCCGCTCATTCGGCGGATCCGGTGGGCGAGGCGTGCGCGGCGCTTTCGGCGGTACCGGCGGTACCGGTGGTGTCGGCGGTACCAGCGCTTTCGGCGGGTCCGGCGGTGGTACCGGTGGTGTCGGCGGGTCCGGTGGCCGGGCCGAGGACTTCGGCGAGGTTGTAGCCGACGACCTCCTCCAACTGGGCGTAGGTGCAGCTCCCGGGCTCCCGGTCGGTCCGCCAGCGGTGGAACTGGGCGGTGTGCCGGAAGCGGTCGCCCTCCATGTGGTCGTACTTCACCTCGACGACCCGCTCGGGGCGCAACGGGACCCAGGAGAGGTCCTTCTTGCCGGTCCAGCGGCTCTGTGCGCCGGGCAGCCGGGCGCTCTCGTGGGCGGACTCCTCGGCCCAGGCGGCCCACGGATGGCCGGTGGGGTCGGACATCCGCAGCGGTTCCAGTTCCTCGACGAGCTCGGCGCGGCGCTTCATGGGGAAGGCCGCACACACGCCCACGTGTTGGAGGGTGCCGGCGGTGTCGTACAGGCCTAGCAGCAGTGATCCGACAATCGGACCGCTCTTGTGGAAACGGAAACCCGCGACGACGACGTCGGCCGTACGTTGGTGTTTGACCTTGAACATGAGGCGGGCATCGGGCCGGTAGAGGAGATCGAGCGGTTTGGCGATCACCCCGTCGAGCCCGGCGCCCTCGAACCGCTCGAACCACTCCTGCGCGAGCGCGGGATCAGTGGTCGCGGGCGCGATGTGCACGGGGGGCCGAGCAGTGGAGAGGGACCGGACGAGGGCGGTACGGCGGTCGGCGAGCGGGGTGTCGAGGAGTGACTCGTCGCCGAGCGCGAGCAGATCGAAGGCGACGAAGCTGGCGGGGGTGGTCTCGGCCAGCAGGGCGACGCGGGACTGCGCGGGGTGGATCCGCTCGGTCAGCCGGTCGAAATCGAGCCGCCCGCCCTGCACGATCACGATCTCGCCGTCCACGACGCAGCGGCTCGGCAGATTGCTCTTCAGAGCCTCCACCAGTTCGGGAAAGTACCTGGTCAGGGACTTGCCCGTGCGGCTGCCGATCTCGACCTCCGCGCCGTCGCGATACACGATGGCCCGGAAGCCGTCCCACTTGGCCTCGTACTGCATCCCGGGCGGGATCTTTGCGACGGACTTGGCGAGCATCGGCTTCACGAGCGGCATCACTGGCAGATCCATGTCTTCGATTCTGCGGTGGTACGTCCGGACCCGCCCGGTATGCACGCATGGCCGGGCCCGCCTACCGTGGCGCACATGGGTGCTGCCGGTAATGCGATCGAGCTGGATGCGGGCGGACGGACGGTTCGGCTGTCCAGCCCCGACAAGGTGTACTTCCCGGAGCGCGGCCTCACCAAGCGGCACGTGGCCGAGTACTACCTGGCGGTCGCGCCCGGCATCACGCGCGCCCTGCGCAACCGGCCGACGACCCTGGAGCGCTTCCCGGACGGGGTGGACGGCGAGTCCTTCTTCCAGAAGCGGGCCCCCAAGAACCTTCCCGACTGGATCCCCACCGCCCACATCGCCTTCCCGAGCGGCCGCACGGCCGACGAGATCTGCCCGACCGAACCGGCCGCCGTCCTGTGGGCGGCCAACCTGGGCTGCCTCACCTTCCACCCCTGGCCGGTACGGCGCGATGACACCGACCGTCCCGACGAACTCCGGATCGACCTCGACCCGCAGCCGGGCACCGACTACCACCATGCGGTGGCGGCCGCCCACGAACTGCGCGCCCTGCTGGAGGAGCTGGGCCTGCGCGGCTGGCCCAAGACCTCGGGCGGCCGCGGGCTGCACGTCTTCGTGCCGATCGAGCCGCGCTGGACCTTCACCGAGGTCCGTCGGTGCGCCATCGCGCTGGGCCGGGAGCTGGAACGCCGTATGCCGGGAAAGGTCACGACGGCCTGGTGGAAGGAGGAGCGCGGCGAGCGGATCTTCGTCGACTACAACCAGACGGCACGGGACCGCACGATCGCCTCCGCCTACTCCGTCCGCCCGCGCCCGCACGCCCCGGTATCGGCGCCCCTGCGCTGGGACGAGGTGGACGACGCAGAGCCGCGCGACTTCGACATCGTGACGATGCCGGCCCGCTTCGCCGAACTGGGCGACCTGCACGCGGACATGGACGAGCACGCCTTCACCCTGGACGCCGTGCTGGAACTCGCGGCCCGCGACGAACACGAGCACGGCCTGGGCGACATGCCCTACCCCCCGGACTATCCGAAGATGCCGGGCGAACCCAAGCGCGTCCAGCCCAGCCGGGCGAAGCACGAGGACTGACCGCCGGCGGCGCACTGGACTCGGCGGAACCGGCGGACTCGGCAGGGGATTGCCAGGGGCGGACGGCGATCGTGTTCACGGTTTCGTGATCCGGTCGGGCCGATCAGGCCGGGTGCAGCACGGCCATGGCGATCTCACGCACCCGGTCGAGCGTGATCCCGGTGCGCTGTTCAACGGCGAGGGGGTGGTCGGTGGGCTCCAGCTGAATGAAGGGGCCCTTGCCGATCGGGCGGGTGTGGGCGTTGGTCTTCAAGTCGGTGGTGCTCTCGGGGTAGAGCGCGAGCTCGGTGCTGAGCCATCCGAAGTACGGCTTCTCGGCCTCGCGGCCCTGCGTGTTCCACACCTCGAGGACGCGGGCGAAGTTGTCCCTGCTCAGAGAGACCCAGACACCCCAGGAGAAGACGTCCTCGCTGTCGACCACCGGTATCTCGATCAGACCTCTGATGAAGAAGTGCTGGCCCCTGATCACGCATTGGTCGGATGACAGCATGCAGTCCGGATCCGTTTCGAATCCGGGATCCCAGACATCAGGGGCGATCGTCGAGTAACTCATGGGGAGCTCCGCGTGGTGCTCGCCGCAGCAGGAGCACGTGAATCCGGCATCGATAGACATGGCGCGAGCCTAGCGATCACCCGAGCGGGGCGCGGCCCCCACCGGCGCGGCCGAGCCAGGCGCGGGCCCCACAGAAAGCCGTTGGCGGGCCACGGTGGCCACTGCTAGCTTTGCGGCGGCCGTGCGAAAGACCGAGGAGGTGGTACCCGTGAACGCAGTATCGACATGGGTGCTCCCCTCCGGGGTCACGGTCGGGCGGTAGGCAGGTCGTCCGGGAGCGCCGTTCAACAGCACTCCCGAAAGGCCTGACCATGCACTTCGTTTCTGAGCAGCGCCTCGACGACGGCGTCCTCGAACGTGAATTCACCCTCGGCGAGATCCCCGGCACCCTGTGGACGCCTGAATCCGCCCCACCGGTCCCGCTCATCCTGATGTCCCACAACAACGGCCTGCCCAAGGCCGACCCCCGGCTGGTGGCCCGGGCGCGGTACACCGCGGCGCGCGGCTTCGCGGTGGCCACCATCGACGCCGTCGGGTGCGGTGACCGGCCCCGTTCCGCCGCCGCCGAGCAGGCCCGTGCCGAATTCCGGCGGGCGATGCAGACCGGGGGCCCGGTCGACGAGGTCTTCGAGTCCTTCATCGGCCCGCTGGTCGAAAACGCGGTACCGGACTGGCGGACCACTCTGGACGCCCTCCTCGAACTGCCCGAGATCGGCGGCCCGGCCGCCGCCCGCATCGACGCCGGGAAAGTCGAGGACGTCACGGATGAAGGCACGGTCCGCCTCGGCGTCCTGGCTGTAGAGGATGACATGCGCACCGCTGATCATGGCTGGCTCCGGTCCATCGACGTGCCGACGGTCGTGTCCCCGGCATCCTGGCACGCCAAGGTCAAGAAGATCTTCGACTGGGTTCGATGACACGGCGACTGATGTGAAGGTCAACAGACAGGTGCGATGAGGTGTGATTCGCGAGCAGATAACAACACGCCTACGGCCCGCAGGCCCGCCTCATCGAGACCGCCGGCCTCGGGCATCGCCGTATCCTCACCGACCCCGCTGTCATCGGGGCGGCGGTCGAGTTCGCGGTGTCGCAGGCAAATGCCACGGCCGAGCCGTCCACCGCCCGTCGCGTGTGACCGGCGGGGTCAGGACGGCGAGCTGAACACGGGCGGTCGTTGCGGGAGTTCCTCCGGGGCGGCCGCCACCGCACGCAGCCGGCCGAGGATGCCGCGGCCGGCCCGCTCGTAGGCGAGCGGGTCCCCGTGCAGGACGGAATGCCCGTTGGCCAGTTCCATCAGGGCCGTCAGCTCGAAGGCCAGCTGCGGTACCTCGTCCGCGCCGACCGGCTCCCTGAACCCACCCGCCAGCCGCGCCTCGTCCAGCAGGCGCTCGACGTAGCGCGTCCAGTCGGAGCGCGCCTTGGCGACCTCGTCCCGTACCGGCCCGGGGCGTGCGTCGAACTCGGCGGATACGGAGTAGAAGAAGCACCCGCCGGGGAAGACCCGGCGCCCGGAGTAGCCGAGCCAGCGCTCGCACAGCCGCCACACCTTGGGCAGGCCGTCGGGATCCCGGTGCACGGGCCGCACGACCTCGTCCCGGAACACCTCGACGGCGGCCCGGACAGTGGCGAGCTGCAGGTCCTCCTTCGACCCGAAGAGCGCGAAGACCCCGCTCTTGCTCAGACCGAGATCGGCGGCGATCTTCCCCAGGGACAGGCCTTCCAGGCCGTCCACGGAAGCGAGGCTCATCGTCCGGTCGAGCACGGCCCGCCGCGTCTGGTTGCCGCGTTCTACGCGTCCGTCAGCCATAGCACCATCTTACCGAACGCACGGTCGTTCACTCAGTGCGGGAAGAGCCTCGTTGTCAGTGGGGGGTGCGATGCTCGAAGGAACAGGGCAGCGCTGGAAGGTACGGCGGGGGAGGGAGTTCGGACCACGGTCACCACTGACTGCACATGGACGGCTCCCCGAACCGGGTGGACCTCGACGCTCCCGACATCGGCGGCGCCGCAGGATTCCATGAGGCGCGGTTCGGCCGGCACGACAGACCGAACGGCTTTCGCCGGCCCGGTGCAGGACTCCCAACGGCCGTACTGGCAAAGGCACTTCAAGGTACGCGGCAAAGGTGGAGGAGGCGGCGGCAAGGTACCGCTCACCCCGGCGCGGACGGCAGTAGCCGGCCGGTAGCCGACGCACCTGCGCCCGGTGCATGACAGCGTGTTGATCAGTCGTTGATCGGACGTCCATCCGCGGCGGTCAGGATCACCGGCATGTCGATTAACACCTCTACCGCAACCACTGACACCGCTTGGTACGACCTCGCCCTCTGCGCCCAGACGGGCCCCGGCTTCTTCTTCCCGGAGCCCGGTTCCTCGCTTCGCGACGCGAAGCGGCTGTGCGGGGCGTGCGAGGGGCGGGCTGCGTGCCTGGAGTACGCCCTGGCGAATGATGAGCGCTTCGGGGTCTGGGGCGGCCTCTCGGAGTCCGAACGCCTCGCCCTGCGCCCGCGTCGCTGATCAGGTGCGGGTCGCCTTCCCACTCCCACGTACCAACCCCACCCGCCGCGCGAGCTCGAACCCCTCGCCACCGCATTCCTCCCGGCGCGGCGTGTGGGGGACGACGCGCACGGGGTAATGCCCACCGACGGGCGACACGACGCCACCGAAGCGGGGGTCACCCGCGAACCAGATGCGGTCCGGGTGGTTGTCTTCCAGCGTTGCGAGCGGGACGGGGAACGGGATGATCCGGAACATGGCCGTGAAGTCCTCGCGGAAGGGGATGGCGACGGTCCTGGGGCTTCCGGGCGGCCTGCGCGGGTGCTGGCACGGCCACTCGCGCCACGGGTAGGTCTGGAGCACTGCTGCGACGCGCCGCCGACGAAAGTACGCGACGATCACCCAGGGCAAATAGGGTGTGACGAGAATGATCATGAGGGCAAGAGTCATGCCCGCGTAGGGGACAAAGCCGGTGCAGGCGAGGGCAGCCAGGGGCGGGCCGCCGAGGCTGAGCACCCATCCGAGGCGCCGTAGGGCCAGGCGCTTGTAGCCGACCACAGTCGGAGGGTGGTCCCAAGCAGACTTGGTGAGCGTGATGCTCATTGGAGCAACTCCAGGATGCGTGAGGTCCCGTTGCCCTTCGGCACACTCGGGTCGGGGTCGGTGAACTGGAGGGTGTGCGCGACCGCTTCGAGGATGTCCGTGTAGGCGTCCGAGTGTTGGGTGGAGGCGCTGGTCAGATCGAGGACAAGCAGATGAAGCCCGCCCGGATGGACGGTCGCGACTCTGGCCTGAAACAGATGATGGTCAACAGCGGGCACGGAAATGGTCCCTGCAACCAGGCAGCACGGAAGGGCTGATGGCAGGTCGACGGAGCGGCGGACGGCCCCGGTCCAGAGCGAGGAGCGAGCGATGGCAAGAGCCGTGCGTGCCACGGCGAGCCGGGGATTGGGTTGCTCGACCCGTCGGATCATCAGGGAGAACAACGAGGTCGCGACCCCGACCGGCTCTTCGGGATGAAAGCCGAGCGCGCTGTGCACGACGTCGTGCCCCGCCAGCTCCTCAAGGCCATTGACTAGGTGGGACAGTTCCCGCTGGGCAGCAGGGCTCTCCAATGTCTCCGCGATCGCGTCCAAGGACGCGGCATCGCCAGGGCCGACGTCATGGAAGCCCGGAGGGAGACGGAACCAGATCGGCGGGATGCTGCTCTGATGCGTCATGGCCTCAGCGCCGACCAGACGTGGCCTGATTTCCTGATCGCCGAGGGAGTGTCGTCGAGGACCCCGCGCGTGCCGTCCACCGCTGTTGAGCTGTGTTCGACCGTTTCATTGTCCGGGCCGTAGTCACCCGCGGCGGTCAGCGCGCCGGTACCCGCCACCGCCACGCCCACCCGGTCTCTGGCGTCCTGACTCGATGACCGCATGGCCCATCCGGTGAGGGGGCTGTCCAGCTGCCGAAGGTCGTCGGATGTGGACCACGCCGTCTGCCTGAACGCGGTGGCTCCGGGGGCGAGCCCCGTCAGGGCGCTTCCTTCCGGGGCCGCGGCCATTGCTGCCCGGGCTGCTGACGTGCCCGCCTTGGCGCCGGAGGCGACTGCTGCGACTCCCGGTACCGCTCCGACCGTGTCTCCGAGCAGTGTCACGCTGCTCTTCCAGAAGTCCGCGTCGAACTGGCCTTTCGTGAAGCCGTCGGACAGGGACTTGCGGAACTTCGGGTCCGAGGTGTGCATCGCCAGAGCCGCCAAGGACAAGCCGCTCCCGACAAGCATGATCGCGAGTCCCGCCGGCGGGCAGAGGAGGGCTACGCCCGCACCGATCGCGCCAAGGATCGCCGACGCGTTCGACATCGCGTCGGCCGGGTCGTCGACGATCTTGTTCCAGATGGAGGCCAGCAGGCCCGGTTCTTTCGGGGCCAGGCGGTCCGTTGCCGCGTTCAGGGTCTGTGCCACCCGGCGGGCCGCCGCCGCATGCTCGGCGGCGAGTTCGCGGGCCAGGCGGCGGGCGTCGGTGAGGGCCTCCTCGGTCTTCGCCGCGCCGGCCTGGGCCTCGTACCGGGTGGCCAGCGCGCGGTGGGAGACCAGGGTGTCGTGCCACCCCGTGAGCCGGCGGGCCGCGTCCGCGAGGGAGGTGTGGGCCGAGCCGAGGTAGCGGGGGAGGTCCTGCGAGAGGCAGGCGCGGAAGGCGGTGGCGGCCTCGCCCTGCCAGGCCGAGCTGTGGGAGACCAGGTCCTTCACCACCCGGGAGGCCTCCCCGAGGGAGGTGGCCGAGGCGCTGAGCTTCTTGGCCAGGGCCAGTACCGCGGCGGGGCTTCCGGGGGCCGGGTCGAAGCCCAGCGCCGCGTGCTCAGTCACGTGCGGCCGCCGCCCGGAGGAAGGCCGCGCGGATGGCCTGGTCCAGCTCCGCGTACTCCGCGGCGCTGCGGTCCACGCCCTCCCGTACGTCCTTGACGCGTTTGGTCAGCTCCCGCGCGCCGTAGGCCCAGCGTTCCTGGAAGCCGTCACAGGCCTTGTCGAGATCTGCCGTGCCCAGCTGGTCGGCCCGTACGTGGTCCAGTGCGCGCCGGGCGTCCCGCAGGGAGGCCAGTGAGGAGTCCAGGACGCGCGTCAGACGGGTCAGCTGGTCGATGTCCACCTGGAGCGAGGTCATGACGCGAAACCCTGGCAGAGCTCGGCTCTGCCAGGGCAATCGGCTTCACTCGCCCGAGCGAGCGGAAATCGGTCAGCCCTTGCGGGCGGCGAGGCGCGCGGCGCGGGCGGCGAGCTTCTCGTCGAACTTGCGGGCCTCGGAGTCCAGGCCGTTCATGAAGAGCCCGAGCTCCTCCTGGGCCTTCTGGCCCTCGGGGCCGAGGCCGTCAATGTCCATGATCTTCAGGAAGCGGATCACGGGGCTCAGCACGTCGTCGTGGTGGATCCGCATGTTGTAGACCCCGCCGATGGCCATCTGTGCGGCCATCCGCTCGAAGCCGGGCATGCCGTGTCCGGGCATCCGGAAGTTGACGACGACGTCCCGCACGGCCTGCATGGTGAGGTCCGGGGCGATCTCGAAGGCCGCGCCGAGCAGGTTGCGGTAGAAGATCATGTGCAGGTTCTCGTCCTGCGCGATGCGGGCCAGCATCCGGTCGCAGACCGGGTCACCGGACTGGTGGCCGGTGTTGCGGTGCGAGATGCGGGTCGCGAGCTCCTGGAAGGCCACGTACGCCACGGAGTGCAGCATGGAGTGACGGTTGTCGGACTCGAACCCCTCCGACATGTGCTGCATGCGGAACGCTTCGAGCTTGTCCGGGTCCACGGCGCGCGAGGCCAGCAGGTAGTCGCGCATCACGATGCCGTGACGGCCCTCCTCGGCGGTCCAGCGGTGCACCCAGGTGCCCCAGGCGCCGTTGCGGCCGAAGAGCGAGGCGATCTCGTGGTGGTAGCTGGGGAGGTTGTCCTCGGTCAGCAGGTTCACGACCAGGGCGATCTTGCCGATGTCGGTGACCTTGGACTGCTCCGGGTCCCAGGCCTCGCCGTCCTCGAAGAAGCCGGGGAAGTTCCGGCCTTCGCTCCACGGGACGTACTCGTGGGGCATCCAGTCCTTGGTGACCTTCAGATGGCGGTTGAGTTCCTTCTCGACCACCTCTTCCAGCGCGTACAGCAGCTTGGCGTCTGTCCACGCCTCCGAGCTACCGAGGTGGGGAGAGGTGATCGTCACGGGTACTCCTGGGTGCAAAGCGAATTACCTACGGTTCCGTAGCTTACGGAGTCGTAGGTTAAGCGCGACATCAAGGCCAGCCAACCCCGGGCGGGTGTATGTCTGGTTACATCCAGTTATCGGTGCAGTTTATAGGGGGTCTGAGAGGCGTCCGATGGGGCAAAATCACGCCGTCAGGTGCTTCGAAATTTTTACTTTTGACGGCCGGAACGGGTTCCGCTTCGCTGCCGTCCGTGGACACGGGTGTCCACGGACGGCAGCGAAGCGGGATCGGAAGCAGGGCCGGCAGCGGGCTCGCTCACTCGTGCCAGAGCGTCTCGCGGACCTCTTCGGCCGTCGTCGGCCGGAGCTCGCCGTCGAGCAGGAGCCAGCGCGTGATGCCGATCGACTCCAGGAACGGCACGTCGTGGCTCGCCACCACCAGCGCGCCCTCGTACGACTCCAGCGCGCCGGTCAGCTGCCGCACGCTGGCGAGGTCGAGATTGTTCGTCGGCTCGTCCAGCATCAGCAGCTGGGGAGCGGGCTCCGCCAGCAGCAGGGCCGCCAGCGCCGCCCGGAAGCGTTCGCCGCCCGACAGGGTGCCGGCCGGGCGGTCCGCCCGGCCGCCGCGGAAGAGGAAGTGCGCGAGTCGCGCCCGGATCAGGTTGTTGGTGGCCTGCGGGGCGAACCGTGCCACGTTCTCCACCACCGACCGGCTCTCGTCCAGGACGTCGAGGCGCTGCGGCAGGAACCTCGTGGTCACATGCGTCACCGCCTCCCCGGACCCCGGCGGGAGCTGCCCCGCGATCGTGCGCAGCAGCGTGGTCTTGCCCGACCCGTTGCGACCGACCAGTGCGATGCGCTCCGGACCCCGCAGTTCCCACTCGCCCGGGACCGAGGCCCCGTGCGCCAGGTGCACATCGCTCAGGGTCAGCACGCGCCGCCCCGGCGGGACCTGGGTAGCGGGCAGCTGGATCCGGATCTCGTCGTCGTCGCGCACCGCCTCCACGGCCTGGTCCAGCCGCTCCTTCGCCTGTGCCAGCTTCTCCGTGTGCATGATCCGGTGCTTGCCGGCCGACTCCTGGGCCGCGCGTTTGCGTGCGCCCATCACGATCTTCGGCTCGCGCTTGTTCTCGTACATCTTCTGTCCGTACCGCTTGCGCCGCGCCAACTTGACCTGTGCGTCGGACAGTTCGCGCTTCTGCCGTTGTACGTCGGCCTCCGCGACGCGGACCATCCGCTCGGCCGACTCCTGCTCGGCGGCGAGCATGTCCTCGTAGTCCGTGAAGTTCCCTCCGTACCAGCGGACTTCGCCGTCGCGCAGATCGGCGATCTGATCGACCCGCTCCAGTAGCTCCCGGTCGTGGCTGACCAGCAGCATCACCCCGGACCAGGATTCGACCGCCGCGTACAGCCGGCCCCGGGCCCGCAGGTCCAGGTTGTTGGTGGGTTCGTCCAGCAGTAGGACGTCGGGGCGTGCGAGCAGCAGGGCGGCCAGCCGCAGCAGTACGGACTCGCCGCCCGAGAGCTCACCGACGGTCCGGTCCAGGCCGATCCGGGCGAGACCGAGCTGGTCGAGCGTGGCCAGGGCCCGCTCCTCCACGTCCCAGTCGTCGCCGACGGCGGTGAAGTTCGCCTCGGTGGCATCGCCCGCCTCGATGGCGTGGAGCGCGGCGCGGGTGGTGTGGATGCCGAGGGCCTCGTCCACGCGCAGCGCCGTGTCGAGGGTGACGTTCTGCGGGAGGTATCCGACCGGGCCGGCGACGGAGGACTGGCCCTCGGTGGGGGCCAGTTCGCCGGCGATCAGCTTCAGCAGGGTGGACTTCCCGCAGCCGTTGAGCCCGATCAGGCCGGTGCGGCCGGGGCCGACGGCGAGTTGGAACCCGTCGAAGACGGGAGTGCCGTCGGGCCAGTCGAAGGACAGGGCGGAGCAGGTGATGAAAGCAGGGGCGTGACTCATGGAGGCCTCCAGGTTGCGTGAGTGTGCGTGCAACTCGGGGAGACAGCCGACGGCTCAGCCGTTGGGGGCGGTGGTCGGTGTCTCGAACCTCAGACGAGCAATGTCCTGCTCCGTTTCGACGGGGATGGGCCGTCTTCGAAGCTACGGGCGGCTGCGGCCGCCCGCAAACCAATTAACCCGGCGGCTCAGCAGGTGTCGCGCATCAGCTCGGCCAGGCTGTGGTCCATGTCGAGGTAGAGGTGCTCGAGGCCGGGCGGAACCACGCCCGCGGCCCGTTCCAGGAACCGGTGCAGTTCCGCCGTCAGCATCAGCACGATGGCGACGCCCTCCGTCGCGTGGAACTCGATGGTGGTCCGGTCGACGTCGTACGGGCGCACGCGTACGTCGCCGCAGCCCGACGGGCGGTCCAGCCCGGACTCCAGCAGCTCCCGCGAGAAGGTCCACGAGACCTCGACGCCCTCCAGCGTGGCCGGGGCGGGGAAGGCCATGCGCACGGCGAACGGATCCGCGCGGTCGTAGCAGAGGGTGACGGGCACGGTCTCGACCTTCGGCGCGGTGGCGACCAGACGGGCCTGTGCGGCCTGCTCGATGACAGTGATCAAGGCTCACTCCCTTGCGGCGGATCTGCTGCCGGACTGTGGGGTGGGGCCCGGCAACCCGATAGACGCCGGAATCGGCAAATCCGTGCATGGGCCGTTGCGTGAGCTGTGTCACCGATTGGCTTGAACCCTTCTGTGTGATCGCACAGAGTGACCGGGTGGAGGGAGATGCCGGAAGGCGGCCCCCGCACCGCCCGGGGGCCGGAGCGCCTCCCAGAAGGGCTGGTTACCGATCACTCCACAGGCCCAATCAGTCGCAACCGGACCATCAGGAGCGCGTAGAGGGCGGCGGCGACGGCCATGCCGGCCGGCAGGGAGAGATCCAGGCCGCCGAAGGCCGCGGCGATCGGCCCGGTGCAGAGCGTGTCGACGCAGACGGCGGCCGCGGCGAGCCCGGCGGCGAGCGCGAGGGCGCCCGCCGGATTGACGCCGCCGGTGTAGCAGAAGGGGCTGCCGGGGGTCTCGTCCGCGAGCGCCCGGCCGTCGTAGCGGAACCGGCGCAGCACGATGTCGGTGGCGTAGATGGCCATGACGGGTCCGATCAGGACGACGATCAGCCGGAGGGAGTTGCTGACGGTGTCGAGCAGGTTGGAGACGAGCAGGCCGTAGAGGGTCGGAGCGACGGCGACGGCCCCGTCGAACAGGACGCTGACGGAGCGGCGGATGCTCAGGCCGACGGCCTGCAGGGCGAGTCCGGCGCTGTAGGCGGTCAGGGCGTTGACGCAGACGGTGCCGAGGATCAGGGCGAGCAGGAAGACGGGGTAGAACCACCCGGGCAGCATCTCCTCCAGTGCGGCCTGCGGGTCGCTCATGTCGACCGCGGTCGCGGCGAAGGCGCCCAGGGAGGAGACGACGACGCTGGGCAGGAAGGCGCCGAGGGCGGTCCAGGCGACGATCGCCCTCCGCGAGGACGTACGGGGCAGGTACCGGGAGAAGTCGGCGCTCGTGGTGTACGACAGCGGGCCGGAGGCGATCAGGGTGGTGCCCGCGAGGAGCGCCGCCCAGAGGGCGGGGCCGGTCAGGGGAGGGGCGGGCCGGTAGGAGAAGTCGGTGTGCGCGAGCACGGCGACGGCGACGACGGCGAAGGCGGCGGCCAGCACCAGGGTCTTCGGGAGGTAGATCTTCATGATCATCGCGTGCCCGTAGACGCTGATGACCAGGGTGAACGCGGCGATGGCCACGATGACTCCGGCCTTGATCCCGGTGTTCGCCGTGATCCCGGCCTGTTCCACGAGGGCGAAGGCGGCGGCGGCCGCCGCGGCCAGATTGAGCGCGAAGTAGCAGACGGAGACCAGCCAGCCGCCGACCGCGTTCATCACGCGGTTGCCGATGACGCCGTACATCGCCCGGGTGATCACCTCGCTGGGAGCACCGGCGGCCGGGCCCGAGGTGGCGAGCAGGCCGGTGAGCAGCCAGAACAGGTTGCCCACCACGATCACGGCGACGGACTGCCACAGGCTCAGGCCCATCAGGACCAGCGCGCCGCCGATCACCAGGCTCAGGTAGTTGACGTTCGCCGCCGCCCACACGGAGAAGAGGTCGCGGGGGCGGCCGTGGCGCTCCGCATCCGGGATGTGGTCGATGCCGTGGGCCTCGATGCGGGTCGCCCGCTCCGGGGCCGGTGCGGCCTGCCCGAGCGCTCCGGGCGCCGGGTGCGAACCGGAAGGCGGGTCGGGGACGGTGGACGCCATGGGGGACCTCCGGGTGCTGGGCGTGTCCGCCTCGCTTGCTTATTGGTCGCACGCTCAATAGCATCTCCGGTATGTCGTCAAGCGTCCAGCGCAAGCGAATCCGCAAGTCACCGGAGGCCCGCCGGGCCGAGATCGTCGACTCGGCCGCCGCCGTCGCGCTGGCCGAAGGGCTGGAGTGCCTCACGCTGCGCCGGATCGCCGACGAGCTCGACGTCCGGCCGGGGCTGATCAGCCACTACTTCCCCTCGGTCGAGGACCTGGTCGCCGAGGCGTTCGGGACGGCCGCCGGGGCCGAGCTGGAGGTCCTGCTGCCGACGGGGCCCGCTGCCTCGCCCGATTCGGATGCGTCGCCCGGCCCGGATGCGTCGACCGGCCCGAATGCCTCGACCGGGTTGGACGCGTCGACCGGGTTGGACGCACGGACCGGACCGGACGCGCCGACCCCCACCGACCGGCTCGCGCGGTTCTTCGCCCGTACGTCTGGCGAGGCCTACGACGCCATCAGCCGGCTCTGGATCAACGCCCGCCACCTCAGCCGCTACCGTCCCGTCCTGCGCGACCGGGTCGCCGAGCAGGAGGCCGCATGGCGCGGCCGCCTGGAAGGCGTGATCGAGGAGGGCGTCGCGCGGGGTGAATTCCGTACGGATGAGCCGTACGTGACGGCCATTCAGATCCTGGTGGTCCTCGACGGCCTCGGCGTCCACGCCAACACCGATGACCGCGGGCGCCCCGAGGCCGTGACCCGGATGGCCGTCACCACCGCGGAACGCGAACTCGGCCTGCCCCGCGGCGCCCTCGCCCGCGACGCCTGACCATCTCCTGCGTCCCTCCCCGCCCCCGTCCCGCCCCGCTGGAGGCTCCGTGCGCACCCGTCTCGTCCTGCTCAACGCCCGACTGCTCGACCCGGCCACGGGCGGGTTCCTGCCGGACACCGCCCTGGCCGTATCCGGCGGGCTGATCACCGCGCTGGGCGACGACAGCCGTATCCGCGCTCTCGCCGACGCCTCGACGACGGTGGTCGACCTCAAGGGGGCCGTCGTGAGCCCCGGCCTGGTCGACGGCCATATCCACCCCGTCACGGGCGCCGAACTGACCCACGGCCTGGACCTGTCGGGCTGCACCGACCTGGAACAGGTACGCGCGACGCTCGCCGCCGGTGTACGAGCCCTCGCGCCCGGCGCCTGGCTGAGCGGCTGGGGCCTGGACCCGAACGCCTTCGGGGACCACCCCGTCGAGACCGCCCCCTTCGACTCCGTGCTCGACGGTGTCCCCGCCACCCTCCTGCTCTTCGACGCGCACTCCCTGCTGGCCAGCCGGCGCGCCCTCGAACTCGCGGGCGTCGACGGGCCGCGGTCCTTCGACCAGGCGTCCGCCGAGGTGGTCTGCGACGCGGCCGGCCGGCCCACCGGCCTGCTCCTGGAGGACGCCGCCTGCGACCTCGTCGAGCGCATCGCTCCGCAGTCGACCCGCGAGGAGCGCCGCGACCGGCTCGCCGCCGCCCTGCGCGCGATGGCCGCCGCCGGGCTGACCGGCGGCCACGCCATGGACGCGAACGGGGACAGCCTCGCCTTCTACTCCGAACTCGACGAGGCGGGCCGGCTGCCGCTGCGCCTACGGGTCGCGCCCTGGTGCCAGCCCGGCACCGACGCCGCCGGCGTACGCGCGCTCATCGCGCGGCAGGGGGTCGGCGGCCGGCTCTGGCGCACCGCCGGCGTCAAGATCTTCATGGACGGCACGATCGACAACGGCACCGCCTGGCTCGAACGCCCGGACCGCAACGGCGAGTCCACGCACGCTTTCTGGCCCGATCCCGAGGTCTACACGCGGATCGTGGGCGAGTTCCACCGGGCCGGCGTGCCCACCGCCACCCACGCGATCGGCGACGCCGCGGTCCGGCACGTCCTCGACGCCGTCGAGAAGGCCCGGGCCTCCGGCGGGAGCGCGCAGCGGTCCGCGACCGCGGTGCGCCACCGCGTCGAGCACATCGAGACCGTCCCCGACGAGACCCTGCGCCGGTTCGCCGAACTCGGCGTCATCGCCTCCGTGCAGCCCACCCACTGCTGCGACTTCACCCGGGCCGACCACACCGACAACTGGTCCCGCCGCCTCGGCGAGGAGCGCGCCTCGCGCGCATGGCGCTGCCGCGACCTGTGGGACTCCGGAGCCACCGTGGTGCTCGGCTCGGACTGGCCGATCGCCCCGTACCCGCCGCTCGGTGTCATGGGTGGCGCCCGCCACCGCCGGCCCAGCCGCGACCTCACCCGGGACCCGCACGGCCCCGAGCAGGCTCTCACCGCCCTCCAGGCCCTCCGCGGCATGACCGTCAACGCCGCCCGTGCGGCCGGCGAGGAGCACTTGGCGGGCCGGATCGCGCCCGGATACCGCGCCGACCTGACGGTCCTCGCCGACGACCCGCTCACCACGGCGGCCACCGAACTGCCGGACCTGCCCGTGCTGCTCACCGTCCTGGACGGCGGGGTGACGCACCGCGACGCGAGCCTGTGACCCGGTCAGGGCCCGTCCGGGGGCCGGGAGGCGCTCTGGACGGCGCATCGGGGGTGCGTTAGCTTCCGGCGCCATGAGACTTCTGGAACTCGGAATCGGCATGTGCGCGGCAGCCCTGGTCGTGGGGGTGCTGGCCGCCCCTGCCCAGGCGGCCCCCGACCGGCCCGATGCGGACCCGGCCGCGGTGGCGCAGGACTTACGCGGCGCCGGCTGGGCGCTGAAGGACACCGGCAAGGACGTGCGCTTCCGCGGACTCGCGGCGGTCAGCCGTTCCACGGCCTGGGTGGCCGGTTCCAAGGGGACCGTGCTGCGCACGGTGGACGGCGGCCGCAGCTGGCGTGACGTTTCGCCACCCGGCGCGGTCGCGGAGGGCCTGGAGCTCCGTGACATCGAGGCCTTCGACGCGCGGCGCGCGGTGGCCCTGTCCATCGGGGAGGGCGAGGCCTCCCGGGTCCTGCGCACCGAGGACGGCGGAGCCACCTGGACCGAGACCTTCCGCAACCCCGACCCGCGCGCCTTCTACGACTGCCTCACCTTCTTCGACGCCCGGCACGGCCTGGCGATGAGCGATCCGGTGGACGGGAAGTTCCGCATCCTCGCCACGGACGACGGCGGGCGCAACTGGCGGGTGCTGCCCGACACGGGCATGCCCGAGGCGCTGCCGGGCGAGGCGGGCTTCGCCGCGAGCGGCCAGTGCCTGGTCGGCTCCGGCCCGCGCGACGTCTGGCTGGCCACTGGCGGCGGGGCCCGGGCCCGCGTCCTGCACTCCG
Organism: Streptomyces sp. NPDC097617; assembly: GCF_044761485.1. Taxonomy (NCBI): domain Bacteria; kingdom Bacillati; phylum Actinomycetota; class Actinomycetes; order Kitasatosporales; family Streptomycetaceae; genus Streptomyces; species Streptomyces sp. NPDC097617. Next base: position 96,802 of record NZ_JBIWCL010000012.1, on the reverse strand, counting down.
CGGACCGCGGCCTGACCTGGCGGGTCGCCGAATCCACCGTCCCGGCGGGCGATCCGGCCCGCGGGGTCTTCGCCCTCGCCTTCCGGGACCGTACGAGGGGACTCGCGGTCGGCGGTGACTACCGCACCGGGGAGGCCTCCCCGCAGGCCGCGGCCCTCTCCGCCGACGGGGGACGCACCTGGCGCCAGGCGTCGGCGCCGCCGCCGGCCTACCGCTCGGGCGCGGCCTGGTTCCCGTACAGCAGGGGGACGGCCCTCGCGGTGGGACCCACGGGCACGGACGTGACCACGGACGGGGGCCGCAGCTGGCGGTCCCTGGAGGCGGGCTCCTTCGACACCGTCGACTGCGCCGCGGATTCGGGCTGCTGGGCGGCGGGGGAGAAGGGGCGGGTGGCGCGGCTGGAGCGGCGGCGCTGATCAGCCGGCGGCGACGGTGGGCGGGCCGGCGGTGGGCGGGGCCGGTGGCGGCGCCCGTTCCTACACGACCGGGTTCTCCCGCACCGTCGACAGGTCGGCCGAGGTCTTCGTCGCGATGAACTCGGTGACCGTGTAGGCACAGACACCCGCCACCGTGAAGGGGTCCTCGGCCGCGATCCTCTCGATCTCGGCCCGGGACACCCCGCCGGCCAGGATCACACCCCCGTCGCGCGGGACCTTGCGTCCCGAGGCGAGGAAGACACCGGCGGCGTAGTAGCCGTCCAGCCAGGCGATGTGAGCGTCCATCTGCTCTTCGACGGCTTCGACGGCTTCGACGGGGGCGGTGTAGGTGAGCTCCATGACGAACATGATCGCCAGGCTACTCTCGCTCCATCATGACGAGTGTGAAGACCCCCGCCGACGAGGCCGAGGCCCGGGCGATACAGGACGAACTACGCCATCAGGTCGTGCTCACCGAGCCCGGCCCGCCACCCGGCCGCGGCCTCGTCACGGGCGTGGACGTCGCCTACGACGACGAGCGCGACCTGGTCGCCGCCGCGGCCGTGGTGCTCGACGCCGCCACCCTGGAGGTCGTCGAGGAGGCCACCGCCGTCGGGCACGTCAGCTTCCCCTACGTGCCCGGACTGCTCGCCTTCCGCGAGCTGCCGACCGTACTGGCCGCCCTCGACTCGCTGAGGTCCGCGCCCGGCCTCGTCGTCTGCGACGGCTACGGCCTCGCCCACCCCCGGGGCTTCGGACTCGCCTGCCACCTCGGTGTGGTCACCGGGCTCCCGGCCATCGGTGTCGCGAAGAACCCGTTCACCTTCACCCACGAGGAACCGGGCGCCCGGCGGGGCGACGCCGCCGCCCTGCTCGCGCCCGACGGGGCCGAGGTCGGGCGGGCGCTGCGCACACAGGACGGCATCAAGCCGGTCTACGTCTCCGTCGGGCACCGGGTCTCGCTGGACAACGCCTGCGCCCACGCCCTGGCCCTGAGCCCGCGCTTCCGGATCCCCGAAACCACCCGCCACGCCGACTCCCTGTGCCGCAGGGCGCTACGGGAGGCCTCCTGAAGCACCCGGTCGGGGGGCGCCCGCCCGTCAGCGGACGTCCGCCACCCGGAAGGTGATCCCCGCCTTCTGGAGGCGGGCGGTCAGGGCGTCGCCCATCGCCGCGGCCGTCGTCAGCTGCCCGGCCACCGCCGGCAGCGCGTCGTGGGCCAGGCAGAGCGCCGACTCGGCCAGCATCTTCGCGGTCTCCCCGTAGCCCGGGTCGCCGCCCGACACCTCGGTCAGCACGCGCCGGCCGCCGCCCTCGCCCACGAACCGCACGCTGAACCAGCTGCGCGCGCGGCGTTCCGCGTCCGGCCCCTGGCCCGGCTCCCAGCGGCTCATCAGCCACCGCCGGGCCGGCGGCACCTGGGCCAGGGCCACCGTCGCGCCCAGCGCCGCCGAACCGCCCACCGCGACGGGCAGGTGCTTGACGGACGCGTAGTGCCGGTAGCGGAAGTCCGGGCCGTACCGCTCCAGCGCCGCCGCCGACCGGGCCACGATCCGCGGGTCCAGCGCGGGCAGCGGGAGCGCCCAGGTACCGGTCTCCCGGCTGAACCGCGGCGCCCCCAACGGCCCGCGTGCCCGCCGCCCCAGCAGACGGGGCTCGTGCAGTCGGCGGGCGTGTGCCGCAGAGAGGGTCTGCGGGCCGCGGCTCATCGCGGTCAGCGCGGAGGCCAGGGTTCCGCCGGAGAAGAGGGCGTTGGACCGTACGAACCCGTCGACCGTCAGCGGTACCCCCTGCGGCAGCTGGCGGACCGTGAAGTAGGCCCCGAGGTCGGCCGGGATCGAGTCGAAGCCGCAGGCGTGCACGATGCGCGCCCCGGTCTCCCGGGCCCGCGCGTCGTGCTCGACGTACATGCGGTCCACGAACTCGGGCTCGCCGGTGAGGTCCACGTAGTCCGTGCCGGCCTCGGCGCAGGCGGCCACGAGTTCCGTTCCGTACCAGATGTACGGGCCCACCGTCGTGGCCAGCACCCGGGTGGAGGCGGCCAGCTCGCGCACGGCCGCCGGGTTCCGGGCGTCGGCCCGCAGCAGGGGCAGCTCCGCGCAGTCCGGATCGATCGAGGCCAGCCGTTCGCGCAGCCGCTCCAGCTTCGCCGTGTCCCGGCCCGCGAGGGCCCAGCGGCAGCCGGCGGGCGCGTACGCGGCGAGGTACTCGGCGGTGAGCGCGCCCACGAAGCCGGTGGCGCCGAACAGTACGACGTCGTAGGCGCGTTCCGGCCGGTCGTGCGGGACAGTTGCGTTCATGAGCGCTCCTCCCAGGGGGTTCGGTGGCGAGGCTAGCGTGATCCTCGACCGCCAGTGCGACCGGGTGCCGCGAGCCGGAAAACGGGAACAGCGCCCCGGGACCGGCCCGAAGGCCGGTCCCGGGGCGCTGCCGGGACCGCGTGCACCACCGCTCGCAGGCGGGGTGCGGGCAGGTACTAGCCCTTCTGGTACAGGCCGAAGAGGTCGACGACGAGGTCGATGTCGTCCCAGCCGCGGTTCCAGAAGTCGATGATGCCGTGGCTGCCGGTGCTCGCCTGGACCAGGTTCGGGACGGTGTCGCCCTTCGTCCAGTTCAGGTTGGAGGAGTTCGGCGGCGTCGGCCACATGGCCGTGTCGTTGAGGTAGTCGTCACGCGAGTTCGGGTCCGGGGTGACCGTGAGGTACCCGTTGCCGTGCGTGTTCGTGACCGTCGAGTTCAGCACGAAGCCCGTGACGCTGGGGTCGTCGTGGGAGATCGGCAGGTAGATGTAGTTGTCGCCCCACAGCGGCCCGTAGACCGGGTCGCTGGGCTCACGGGTGTCGAAGACGCGCTCCGGCACCAGCGGCAGGAAGGCGCTCTGGCTGTCCTTGCTGTAGTAGCCGACGACGTCGACGACCACGTCGGCCGGGGCCCAGGCACCGTTGAACACACTGATCTTGCCGTCGGCCGAGACGGGCACGATCACCGAGTTGGCGATCGTCTGGCCGGCGTTGAAGTTCAGGTTGGACGTGGTCGGGACCGCGCCGCCGCTCGGGTAGACGGTCAGGTGACCGCCGCCCTGCGGGGCGGTGACCGTCACGTTCAGCGCCACGGCGGTGATGCCCTGGGGCACGCCGCGCAGGCCGCTGATCTGGGTGCCGAAGGACGACTGCCCGGCCAGCTTGCGCTTGGTGGTGCCGAGGCCCTCGCGGGTGTCGACGAAGCGGGTCGGGTCGACCGGGGTGTAGCCGCTGGAGGCGGTGCGGCTGAAGTAGCCGGTGACGTCGGCGATCAGGTCGACCGACTGCCAGCCGCGGTTGGACAGCTCCACGTAACCGTTCTTGCCGACCGGCACGATGACCAGGTTCGGGACCGTCTGACCGGCCTTGTGGTTGACGTTGGAGGTGTCGGGCCGCTCGGTGCCCTCGGGGAAGGCCGTGATGAAACCGTTGTCGGTGGTGTTGGTGACGGTGACGTTCAGGGCCACCGCGGTGACGCCGGCGGGGATCTTGCCGTTGCCGCCGACCTTCACGCGGGTGGACTTGCCCGGGCCGACCTTGCCCTGTGCCACGCCGGTCCCGAAGCGGGTGTCCAGCAGACGGGTCGGGGTGTACGGGGTGAAGTCGGAGCCCGGCGTGACGGCCTGGAGCTCGTTGACGGCCGAGACGCCGTTCGCGGTGTCCGTCACGGTGACCTTGACCGTGTAGGCGCCGACCTCGGCGTAGGTGTGCCCGTTGGTGAGCACCTGGGAGCCGGACGCGCCGACCACGTCGGTCGTTCCGTCGCCCCAGGCGATGGTGACCTCGAGCGGGGTGCTGACGCTCGTGAGGGTGGACTTCACCTCGATGCCGTGCGCCGACGTGCCGTAGCCGCTCAGCCCGATCGAGAGGTCGGGGTTGTCGGCGGCCGACTGCGCCGCGGGGGCGTCGGCCGTGCCCTTCTTCGCGGACGGCAGCGCCTTGCGGACCGTACGCTCGGCCGGGCTGGTGAAGGTGTGCCCCTTGGACTTGGAGGCCGCGGCCTTGCCCAGGTCCAGGTCGGGAGTGGATGCGCCGCGGGCGTCCGGCTTGGCCGGATCGGCCTGCGCCACGCCCGGGATGAGACCAACGCCTGCCGCGATGGCGGCGACGGAAACTACGAGTCGGCGGTTGCGCACCGGCCCCCCATTTTCTGATTGAACATTTGATCAGCTTCGAAAGCCTGTTCAGAGTACAGAGCCGCGCGGCGGTTGATCAGGGGGGTGGCGTGTGATCTCGGACGATCCCCCGGGCAGCGCCGCCCGGGGGCTTGTGTTCGGTGGAGCACGTTCCTAGCATCACCGGTGTTACATCAGTTGTGTCACACAGCCGCACACCATGCACACCACGCACACCAGAGCCGCTGGGGGCCCGATGGCAGTGACAGGGAACGGGAACCGGGACGCGAGCGGGCCCGGCCCGCTCGCCGGAGTGCGCGTCGTCGAACTGGCGGGCATCGGCCCCGGGCCGTTCGCCGCCATGCTCCTCGCCGATCTGGGCGCGGACGTCGTGCGGGTGGACCGGCCCGGCGGCGGCGGGCTCGCGGTCAATCCGGCCTACGACATCACCAATCGGAATAAACGGTCCGTACTGGTCGACCTGAAGTCCGCCGACGGGCCCGCCCGCGTCCTGGACCTCGTCGAGCGGGCCGACGTACTCGTCGAGGGCTTCCGCCCCGGGGTCGCCGAGCGGCTCGGGGTCGGCCCGGCCGAGTGCCACGCCCGCAACCCGAGGCTCGTCTACGGCCGGATGACCGGCTGGGGCCAGGCGGGCCCGCTCGCCGAGACCGCCGGACACGACATCGCCTACATCGCCGTCACCGGCGCCCTCGGCATGATCGGCAACCCGGGGGAGCCGCCGGCCGTGCCCGCCAACCTGGTCGGGGACTACGCGGGCGGCTCGCTCTACCTCGTGATCGGCGTCCTCGCAGCCCTCCACCACGCCCGCGCCACCGGCGCCGGCCAGGTCGTCGACGCGGCCATCGTCGACGGCACCGCCCACCTCACCGCGATGATCCACGGGATGATGGCGGCGGGCGGCTGGCGGGACCGCCGCGGAGCGAACCTCCTCGACGGCGGCTGCCCCTTCTACGGCACCTACGAGACCTCCGACGGCCAGTACATGGCGGTCGGCGCGCTGGAGCAGCAGTTCTACGACACCTTCGTGGAGCTCCTCGGCATCGAGGACCGGGCCCCGGCCCGCAAGGACCCCGCCCGCTGGGGCGAGTTGCGGGAAGCGGTCGCCGCTCGCTTCAGGACCCGTACGCGCGCGCAGTGGACGGCCGTCTTCGAGGGGAGCGACGCCTGCGTGGCGCCGGTGCTCTCGCTGCGCGAGGCCCCGGACCACCCGCACCTCGCCGCCCGCGGGACCTTCACCGACTTCGGCGGGATCGTCCAGCCCGCGCCCGCGCCGCGGTTCTCGGCCACCCCGGGCGCCGTCACCTCGGGCCCGGCGCAGCCGGGCGCGCACGCCGAGTCGGTCGCGGCCGACTGGGACGTACCGGCCCTGCTCGGGAAGGCGAAGGAGAACTGATGGAACTGTCCATGATGCTCGACTACGCGGGGGACCCGCGCCGGGCCGCCGACCAGGCCGCCGCGCTGGAGTCCGCCGGCCTCGACGCCGTATGGGTGGCGGAGGCCTGGGGCTTCGACTCCCCGACGATCATGGGCTATCTCGCCGCCCGCACCGAGCGGTTGAAGATCGGCTCGGCCATCCTCAACGTCTACTCGCGCACCCCCGGCCTCATCGCCCAGACCGCCGCCGGCCTGGACGCGCTGTCCGGCGGCCGGGCGCTGCTGGGCCTCGGCGCCTCCGGCCCGCAGGTCGTCGAGGGCTGGCACGGAATGCCGTACGACAAGCCGCTCGGCCGGACCCGCGAGACCGTCGAGCTGTGCCGGCGGATCTGGCGCCGCGAGACGATCGACCACCACGGCATCACCGACATGCCGCTGCCGCCCGAGAAGGGCGGCCGGCACGGCAAGCCGCTGAAGATCCTCACCCGGCCGGTCCGCCCCACCGTCCCCGTCTACATCGCCTCGCTCGGCCCGGCCAACGTGCGGCTGACCGCCGAGATCGCGGACGGCTGGCTGCCCACCCTCTTCATCCCGGAGAAGGCCGCCGCGGTGTGGGGCGGCCCGCTCGCCGAGGGGACGGCCAAGCGGTCACCGGAGCTCGGCCCGCTGCAGACCGTCGCGGGCGGCCTGCTCGCCATCGGCCCGGACGCGGCCGCCGTACGGGACCTCGCGCGCCCCCAGATCGCCCTGTACGTCGGCGGGATGGGCGCGGTCGGCAAGAACTTCTACAACGACCTCGCCGTCGCCTACGGATACGAGGAAGAGGCCCGCCGGATCCAGGAGCTCTACCTCTCCGGACGCAAGCGCGACGCCGCGGCCGCCGTACCGGACGAGCTCTGCGAGCTGATGACCCTCTGCGGGCCCGAGGGATATGTGCGCGAGCGCGTCGAGGCCTTCCGCGAGGCGGGCGTCACCATGCTCAACGTGACACCGGTCGGCCCCGACCCGGCCACGTTGATCGAAACCGTCAAGAGCTGGCTCTAGGGGGCCCCATGCAACGCCGTATCTTCGACGCCGACCACGAGGCGTTCCGCGAGACCGTGCGCACCTTCCTCACCAAGGAGGTGCTGCCGCACTACGAGCAGTGGGAGAAGGACGGCATCGTCAGCCGCGAGGCCTGGCGGGCCGCCGGCCGGCAGGGGCTGCTGGGCCTCGCCGTCCCGGAGGAGTACGGCGGCGGCGGGAACACCGACTTCCGCTACGCCGCCGTGATCGCCGAGGAGTTCACCCGCGCGGGCGCCCCCGGGCTGGCCATCGGCCTGCACAACGACATCATCGGGCCCTACCTGACCTCGCTCGCCACCGAGGAGCAGAAGCGCCGCTGGCTGCCCGGGTTCTGCTCCGGGGAGACCATCACCGCCATCGCGATGACCGAGCCGGGCGCGGGCTCCGACCTCCAGGGGATCCGGACCACCGCCGAGGACCGCGGCGACCACTGGGTGCTGAACGGGTCCAAGACCTTCATCTCCAACGGGATCCTCGCCGACCTCGTCATCGTCGTCGCCAAGACCACCCCCGAGGGCGGGGCCCACGGCCTGTCGCTGCTGGTCGTCGAGCGCGGTGCGGAGGGCTTCGAGCGCGGCCGCAACCTCGACAAGATCGGCCAGAAGTCCCAGGACACCGCCGAGCTGTTCTTCAACGACGTACGCGTCCCCAAGGAGAACCTGCTCGGCGAGCTGAACGGCGCTTTCGTCCACCTGATGACCAATCTCGCGCAGGAGCGCATGGGTATCGCGATGGCCGGCATCGCCGCGGCCGAGCACCTGCTGGAGATCACCACCCAGTACGTGAAGGAGCGCGAGGCCTTCGGCCGCCCGCTGGCCAAACTCCAGCACATCCGGTTCGAGATCGCGGAGATGGCCACCGAGGTCGCCGTCACCCGGACCTTCCTCGACCGGTGCATCACCGACCACACCCACGGCGAACTGGACCACGTGCACGCCTCGATGGCCAAGTGGTGGGCCACCGAGCTGCAGAAGCGCGTCGCCGACCGCTGCCTCCAGCTGCACGGCGGCTACGGCTACATGACCGAGTACCGGGTCGCACGGGCCTTCACCGACGGCCGGATACAGACCATCTACGGCGGCACGACCGAGATCATGAAAGAGATCATCGGCCGTTCCCTGCTCGGCTGAACCCCTTCTTCCTCCCCCTGGAAACCTCCGAAAGGCTTGACCAGTGAGCACCGAAGCTTACGTATACGACGCGATCCGCACCCCCCGCGGCCGCGGCAAGGCCAACGGCGCCCTGCACGGCACCAAGCCGATCGACCTGGTCGTCGGACTCATCCACGCGCTGCGCGAGCGCAACCCCGGCCTGGACCCCGCCACCATCGACGACATCGTGCTCGGCGTCGTCGGCCCGGTCGGCGACCAGGGCTCCGACATCGCCCGTATCGCGGCCATCGCCGCCGGGCTCCCGGACACCGTGGCCGGCGTGCAGGAGAACCGCTTCTGCGCCTCGGGCCTGGAGGCCGTCAACCTGGCTGCCGCGAAGGTCCGTTCCGGCTGGGAGGACCTGGTCCTCGCCGGCGGGGTCGAGTCCATGTCCCGCGTTCCGATGGCCTCCGACGGCGGCGCCTGGTTCGCCGACCCGATGACCAACTGGGACACCGGCTTCGTCCCGCAGGGCATCGGGGCCGACCTGATCGCCACCATCGAGGGCTTCTCCCGTCGCGACGTCGACGAGTACGCGGCCCTGTCGCAGGAGCGCGCCGCCGCGGCCATCAAGGACGGCCGCTTCGCGAAGTCCGTGGTCCCGGTCACCGACCGCAACGGCCTGGTCGTCCTGGACCACGACGAGTTCGTCCGCCCCGGCACGACCGCCGACACCCTCGCCAGGTTGAAGCCCTCCTTCGCCGACATCGGCGAGCTCGGCGGCTTCGACGCGGTCGCGCTGCAGAAGTACCACTGGGTCGAGAAGATCGACCACGTCCACCACGCGGGCAACTCCTCCGGCATCGTCGACGGCGCCTCGCTCGTCGCCATCGGCTCCCGCGAGGCCGGCGAACGCAACGGGCTGACCCCGCGCGCCCGGATCGTCTCGGCGGCCGTCTCCGGCTCCGAGCCCACCATCATGCTCACCGGCCCCGCCCCGGCCACCCGCAAGGCCCTCGCCAAGGCCGGGCTGACCATCGGCGACATCGACCTGGTCGAGATCAACGAGGCCTTCGCGGGCGTCGTCCTGCGCTTCGTCAAGGACATGGGCCTGTCCCTCGACAAGGTCAACGTCAACGGTGGCGCCATCGCGCTCGGTCACCCGCTCGGCGCCACCGGCGCGATGATCCTCGGCACGATCGTCGACGAGCTGGAGCGCCAGGACAAGCGCTACGGGCTCGTCACCCTCTGCGTCGGCGGCGGCATGGGCGTCGCCACCATCGTCGAACGCCTCTGATCCGTCCTGTTCAACCTGCCCACCGGACCTTCCGAAACGAAAGCAGTGACCATGAGCGAGTCCACCACGATCCGCTGGGAACAGGACGAGACCGGCGTCGTCACCCTGATCCTCGACGACCCCAACCAGTCCGCCAACACGATGAACCAGGCTTTCAAGGACTCCATCGCGGCCGTCGCCGACCGCGCCGAGGCCGAGAAGGACTCCATCCGGGGCATCGTCTTCACCTCCGCCAAGAAGACCTTCTTCGCGGGCGGCGACCTCAAGGACATGATCCGGCTGCGCCCCGAGCACGCGCAGATCGCCTTCGACACCGGCACCGAGATCAAGCGCTCCCTGCGCCGGATCGAGACGCTCGGCAAGCCCGTCGTCGCCGCCATCAACGGCGCCGCGCTCGGAGGCGGTTACGAGATCGCGCTCGCCTCCCACCACCGCGTCGCGCTCGATGCGCCCGGCTCCAAGATCGGCCTGCCCGAGGTCACCCTCGGCCTGCTCCCCGCCGGTGGCGGTGTCACCCGTACCGTGCGCCTGATGGGCATCGCCGACGCGCTGCTCAAGGTGCTGCTCCAGGGCACCCAGTACACCCCGCAGCGCGCCCTGGACAACGGCCTCGTGCACGAACTGGCCGCCACGCCGGAGGAGATGCTGGCCATGGCCCGTGCCTTCATCGACGCGAACCCGGAGTCGAAGCAGCCCTGGGACGTCCCCGGCTACCGCATCCCGGGCGGCACGCCGTCGAACCCCAAGTTCGCCGCCAACCTTCCGGCGTTCCCCGCCAGCCTGAAGAAGCAGCTGAACGGGGCCCCGTACCCGGCGCCGCGCAACATCCTGGCCTGCGCCGTCGAGGGCTCCCAGGTGGACTTCGAGACCGCGCTGACCATCGAGGCCCGCTACTTCACCGAGCTGGTCACCGGACAGACCGCCAAGAACATGATCCAGGCGTTCTTCTTCGACCTCCAGGCCGTCAACGCGGGCCGCAGCCGCCCGCAGGGCATCGCACCCCGCAAGGTGCGCAAGGTCGCGGTCCTCGGCGCCGGGATGATGGGCGCGGGCATCGCGTACTCCTGCGCCCGCGCGGGCATCGAGGTGGTCCTGAAGGACGTCACCGCCGAGGCCGCCGCCAAGGGCAAGGCGTACTCCGAGAAGCTGCTCGACAAGGCGCTCTCCCGGGGCCGGACCACCGAGGCCAAGCGCGCCGAGCTGCTCGGCCGGATCACCACGACCGCCGACGCGGCCGACCTCGCGGGCTGCGACGCCGTCATCGAGGCCGTCTTCGAGGACACCGCCCTCAAGCACAAGGTGTTCCAGGAGATCCAGGACGTCATCGAGCCGGACGCGCTGCTGTGCTCCAACACCTCGACGCTGCCCATCACGGGCCTCGCGGAAGGGGTTTCGCGGCCGGTCGACTTCATCGGGCTGCACTTCTTCTCGCCCGTGGACAAGATGCCGCTGGTGGAGATCATCAAGGGGGAGCAGACCGGCGACGAGGCCATCGCCCGCGCCTTCGACCTGGTCCGCCAGATCAACAAGACGCCGATCGTGGTCAACGACTCGCGCGGCTTCTTCACCTCCCGCGTCATCGGCCAGTTCATCAACGAGGGCGTGGCGATGGTCGGCGAGGGCATCGAGCCCGCCTCCATCGAGCAGGCCGCCGCCCAGGCCGGCTACCCGGCCAAGGTGCTCTCCCTGATGGACGAGCTCACCCTCACGCTGCCGCGCAAGATCCGCAACGAGAGCCGCAAGGCCTTCGAGGCCGAGGGCAAGGCGTGGACCGAGCACCCCGCCGACGCGGTCATCGACCGGATGGTGGACGAGTTCGGGCGCCCCGGGCGCAGCGGCGGCGCCGGCTTCTACGCGTACGACGAGAGCGGCAAGCGCGCCAGCATCTGGCCCGGCCTGCGGGAGCACTTCGCCAAGGCGGGGTACGAGATCCCCTTCGAGGACATGAAGGAGCGGATGCTCTTCTCGGAGGCCGTGGACACCGTCCGCTGCCTCGATGAGGGAGTGCTCACCTCGATCGCCGACGCCAACATCGGCTCCATCATGGGCATCGGCTTCCCGGCCTGGACCGGCGGTGTGATCCAGTACATCAACGGTTACGAGGGCGGCCTGCCGGGCTTCGTCGCCCGGGCCCGCGAGCTCGCCGAGAAGTACGGCGAGCGCTTCACCCCGCCGGCCTCGCTGATCGCGAAGGCCGAGCGCGGCGAGACCTACGCGGACTGATCGCGTCAGCCCCGGGCCCACCCGCGAGCGGGCCCGGGGTGTCTGCCCGGTCAGTCCTGCGACGCGGCCGGGCGGGCGAACAGCCCGTGCTGCCGGGCGGCGTCCGGTGCGGGCCAGCCTGGCGACATGGTGGTGCGGTGAACGGCTGCCATGATCGGCAACCTACCCCGGCGGCAGGGCCGCCGACCGGCCGCGCGACCCGCCGTCCGCCTCCGGTTACGCCTCCGCCGTCCGCCTCCGGTTCCGCCTCCGCCGTCCGCCTCCGGTTACGCCTCCGGCTCCGAGACGAACGCGGCCCGCAGCTCCTCCCGCAGCGACCGCTGGAAGGCCGTCACCAGCGCCTGGACCACCATCGGCTGCATGTGCGCCGACAGCGCCTTCATCGATTCCACGCGCTCCGGATCTCTCTCGCCCTCCGTGAACGGCCCCCACACCTCGTCCCGGAACAGCGCCGTCAGCTCGTGGGCCGCCGAGCGGGTGTGCTCCATCAGCACCCTGCGCGCCGCCAGGATCGTCGCGTGGGCGATCGGTACGTCGAGCAGCGCGACCCCCAGCCGCAGCAGCCCCACGTCCACCCGGAACCCGTCCCCCGAGACGGCGAGCACGTTCATCGCCGTCAGCCGCCGCACATCGGTGTCCGACAGGCTCCGCCCCGCCCGCTTCTCCAGCTCCTCCCGGGACACCTCCTGGGCCGCGTCCGGGGCCCAACTGGACACCATCGCGCGGTGGATCGCCAGGTCGTGGGCGCTCAGGTCGTCGGGCAGCGCGTCCAGGTAGCGCTCGATCGCGGACAGGGTCATGCCCTGGTGCTGGAGCTCCTCGATCAGTGCCAGCCGGGACAGGTGTTCCGGCCCGTAGTGCCCCACCCGACGAGGGCCGATCACGGGAGGGGGCAAAAGCCCGCGCGTGCTGTAGAAACGAACGGTGCGCACGGTGACGCCCGCCCTGGCCGCCAGTTCGTCGACGGTGAGCATCGGCTCGGGTGCCTGGTCGGCCATCGTCTGCGCCTCGCTCTCTGCTCCACAGCTTGGGTTCAACAGTATTGCTGTCGCACCAACGATGTGAAACGGCCAGGAGCTGCCCATGACCACGAACCTGCGACTGCCCGGACGACCCGAAGAGATCACCCTGCCGGCCCTGCTGGCCCGCAACGCCGCGGAGTACGGGGAGCTCCCCGCCCTCTCCTGGCGGGCCGGCCCCGACGCCGCCGGGTGGACGACGCTGACCTGGGACGAGGTGCGCCGCAAGGTCGCCGTCCTGGCCGCCGGGTACGCCTCCCTCGGAGTGGAGCGCGGCGAGCACGTGCTGATGATGATGGGCAACCGCCCCGAGCACTGGCTCAGCGACCTCGCCCTCGTCCACCTCGGCGCCGTACCCGTCACCGTGTACGGAACCTCCGCGCCCGAGCAGATCGCCCACATCGCCCGCCACAGCCGGGCCCGGACCGCCGTCGTCGAGGGCGCCCGCGAACTCCTGCGCTGGGAGCCGCTGCTGGCCGACGCGGACGTGCCCCTGGAGCGTCTCGTGGTCGCCGAGGCCGCCGAGGCGGGCGGGCACTCCACGTACGGCTCCGTGTACGCCGGCGGAGCCCGGCTCCACCGCGCCGACGACTTCGAGAAGGCCTGGCAGGAGACCCGCCCCGAGGACCCGCTGACCGTCGTCTACACCTCCGGCACCACCGGCGACCCGAAGGGCGTGCGGCTGACCCACCGCAACCTGATGCTCCAGGCGATCCGCCTCGACCGGCACGTGGAACTGCCCGAGCACGCCGAGCACATCTGCTACCTGCCCTTCGCGCACATAGCCGAACGGGTCCTCGGCATCTACCTGCCCCTGCTGAGGGCCTCGCACGTACGGCTGTGCGCCGACCCCGCCGCCGTGTCCGGGGCGGTCCGCGAACTGCACCCGGTGCAGTTCTTCGGCGTACCGCGGGTGTGGGAGAAGCTCGCCGCCTCGGTGCGCGCGGTCCTCGCGCAGCTTCCCGAGGCGCAGCGCACGGCCATCGAGGCCGCGGGCGACCTGGCCCGCGCCCGGGCCGCCCACCGGGAGCGCGGCGAGGAGGTACCGGCCGCGCTCGAAGCCTCGTACGCCGAGGTCAAGGCGCAGGTGCTGGACCCGCTGCTGCGGCTGGCGGGCATGGACCGGCTGATGTGGACGGCCAGCGCCACCGCGCCGATGCCGATCGACGTGGTCCGCTTCTGGGCCGGCTGGGGCATCACGATCATGGACGCCTGGGGGCTCACCGAGACCTCGGGCGTGTGCACGGTCAACAGTCCGGACGGCTTCCGGCTCGGCTCGGTGGGCCGCGCGATCGAAGGACTGGAGCTGAGACTCGCCGAGGACGGGGAGATCCTCACCCGCGGGGAGACCGTCTTCGGCGGCTACCTGCGGCCGGACGGCTCGGTGGAGAGCGCCGACGACGAGGAGGGCTGGTTCGCGACGGGGGACATCGGCCGGCTCGACGAGGACGGCTACCTCTGGCTGACCGACCGCAAGAAGGAACTGATCATCACCTCGAACGGCAAGAACGTCTCGCCGGCCCTGGTGGAGAACACGGTCAAGGAGCATCCGCTGATCGGCCAGGCCCTGGTGCACGGCGACGGCCGCTCCTACCTCGTCGCCCTGCTGGTCCTGGACCCGGAGCTGGCCCCGGTCTGGGCCGCCGCCCGCGGCATCGAGGCCGGTTCCCCCGCCGCGCTCGCCGCGCACCCCGCCGTCCAGGAGGAGATCGCCCGCGCGGTGGAGGCGGCCAACACCCGGCTGAACCGGACCGAGCAGATCAAGCGGTACCGGGTGCTGACCGAGGAGTGGGGCCCCGAGAGCGGGGAGCTCACGCCCTCCCTCAAGCTCCGCCGCCGGGTGGTCCGCGACAAGTACGGCGCTCTGATCGACGGCCTGTACGAGGAGCCGTACGGGCCCGCGTGAGCCGGAAGGGCCCCGGTGCGGCGAGCGGATCCGCGCTCCCCGCACCGGGGCCCGCGGGGCGGGGCTCAGCACGTGATGACGAAACCCCGCCCGGGCCGCGTCCTGAACATCGCCGAGCCGCGGGCGAGGACATGAGCCGTCACACAAGGTGGCCGTCCCTGTCGCCAACACGATCGCGACGCACAGGGGCCCGACGCTCGAGCCGGCTCACTGGCCGGCTGCCTGAACGTCGGCGGCGGACGTTGCGGGGCGCGCCCCGCACTCGACCTGGCTCAGCAGGCTGAGGCTGTACGCGATCCGGTCGGCCAACTCGCGCTGCGTCAGGCGGGCAAGGTGCCTCTGCTCCCGAATCCGGGAGCCGGTGTGGTCATCGTCAGGTGCGGGCATACGGGCTCTGCGTCCAAGACTCGTGGTCATGGACCGTATCGGCGCACCGTGCACCAGGTCTGCCTGCGCCCCCGATTCGAGACGAATCGGGGGCGATTGCACAGGCTGGGGCGCCATGACGACGAGGACTCCGTACCTGCTCTGCTCGGCCGCCCCACCCGTCTTCGAGATCGCCGGCGGCCGTACTCGTGGGGCGTGGCCCTGGACGCGATCGACGAGCTCGGCCGGGTAGGCGGGCCCGGGGACCACGGAAGCGCCCCGTCCCGACCCCGAAGGGCCGGAAAGGGGCTGCGGGACCGGGCCTAGCGTCCGATCAGCGGGTAGTGGTCGGAGAGGTTGTTGTAGGTGTAGGAGGTGCCCCAGCTGGAGACCGTCCAGGGCGCCGACTGCTCCTTGACCACGTTGTTCTCCCAGCCCGCCGGGCGGGCGTTGCCCTTGCGGTAGAGGACGTAGTCCAGGTCCTCGCGCGGGTCGGTCGGGTAGCGGTAGTTCGCTATCGAGTTCAGCGCGGTGTCGAAGGAGTACGGGTGCCCCGTGCGGGTGTCCGAGCCGGCCAGGTCGGCGTTCGCGAGCAGGCTCGCGTACTCGGGGGTGCGCGAGTCGACGTTGAGGTCGCCCGCGACGATGACCTGCTCGTTCGCCGGGATGTTCTTGCCGTCGAGGAAGGCGTCGACGGCCCGGAACTGACGGGCGCGCATCTCCGCGGCCTCGCCCGCGCCGCAGCCGGGGTCGGTGGACTGCGCGTGCGTGCCGACCACGTGCACCTTGGCGCCGTTCACGTTCAGCACGACGTAGGCGAAGCCCTTGTTGGACCACCAGTCGGCGCCGCAGGCGTCCTTGTAGACGACCTGCTCCTTGCGGAGGATCGGCCACTTGCTGAGGATGGTGACGCCGCCGTCCTCCGGGGTGGTGGAGGAGTAGGCGCCGCCCGTGGCGTCCCAGCCGCTCTTGCTGCGGCCGACGACCGGGGTCTGGTACGGGTACTGCGCGGCGGAGTTCGCCTTCAGCGCGTCCGAGGCGCTGTTGTCGAAGGCCTCCTGGAGCACGACCACGTCGTGGCCCTTGTAGAAGGAGGCCTTGGGGATCTCGGCGGCCCGGTGGTCCTGGCCCCAGTTCGGGTACAGGTTCTTGCTCATCAGGAACACGTTGTACGAGAGGACGCTGAGCCGCGGGGCTGCGGCGGCCTCCGCGGCCGAGGCGGCAGGCGCGGTGGTGGCGGCCAGCGCGCCTGCGGCGACCGCTGCGACGGCCGTGGCGGCGGAGCGGCGCGAGCGGGGCGAGGAAAGCAGCATGAAGGTCTCCGTCATTCCTGCGGGGGAAGATCGACGCCGTCATACAAGCAGCAGCAGTTACCTCTGGGTAACACCCATGCAGAGACTTTCTGTCCGTGAGACGGCCGTCCGGTGCTCGCATACTTGTCGTATGACGAAGACGGACTCCGCACACCCCGCCGGACCTGCGGCCGCGCGCCGCGCCGACCCCGAGCCGCCCCCGCCGGGCGGGGTGCTGTGGACGATCGCCGGCGACGTACGGGCCCTGCTGATGCTGCCCGCCGCCTTCACCATGCAGGTCGCGCACCCCGCGATCGCGGCCGGCGTCGACCAGTACTCCGTCTTCCGCACCGACCCCTGGGGCCGCGGCGAGCGGTCCCTGCGCTCGGTCCAGTTGTGGGTGTACGGCGGGGAGGAGGCGGCCGAGGAGGGCCGCCGGGTCCGCCGCCTCCACAAGGACATCCAGGGCACCGACACCTGCGGCCGCCGCTACCACTCCCTCGACCCCGCCTGCTACGCCTGGGTGCACGCCACCGGCTTCCCGGTCTACGTGTACGCCGGGCGCTACCTGCTGCGCCGCTTCACTCCCGCCCAGGAGCGGCAGCTCTACCGCGAATGGCTCCAGGTGGGCCGGATCCTCGGCCTGCGCGACCGGGACATGCCGCAGAGCATCGAGGAGTACTGGACGTACTGGGGCCGGATGCTGGCCGAGGAGATCGAGCCCACCGCGGTCGCCCGCGAGCTGGTCGCCACCGATGTGCGGCTGCCCCGGCCGGAGGCCGGCGGGCGCGCCGTGCGTTTGCTGCTGCGGCTGACCTGGCCGCTCCTGCGGGCGGCCTTCCTGCGGCTGCGGGCGTTCGTCACCGTCGGATACATGCCGCCCGAGGCCCGCGCGGCGATCGGGCTGGAGTGGAGCCCGGCCCAGGAGCGCAGGCTCCGGCGGTTCAGCACGGTCGTACGGCTCCTCGTACCGCTGCTGCCGGAGCGGCTGCGCTACCTGCCCATCGCGCGGGCGGCGCGCTCCCGTTGGCGCGCCGCCCGCTGACCGGAGCGAGGCTCAGTGCTCGTCGTGCCGGTGGATCGTGTCGGTCTCCGCGATCTTCTTCCAGGACTTGGGCTCGGTCTGCTGCACGGGCTTGGCCGGGGCGGACTGAAGTGAGCGGGCCGAGGGCTCGGCCGCCGACGGGTTCAGGGCCGAGGCCTCGGGCTTGCCGGGGGTGTAGAGCCAGGTCTCGAAGAGCTGGGCGAGGGGCTTCTTCGAGATCTTCTCGGCGTACCGGATGAAATCGCCGACCTTGGCGTTGCCATAGGCCCGCTCGGTCGGCCAGCCCCCGAGGATCTGGAAGAACTTCTCGTCGCCGATCTCGTTGCGCAGCGCCTGCAGAGCGATGGCGCCGCGGTCGTAGACGGCCCCGTGGAACTGGTTGTCCGGGCCCGGGTCACCCGGCTTGACCTGCCAGAACGCATCCTCGGCCGGGCGCAGGGCGTAGGCCCAGTCGGCGAGCTCCCGCGCCGTGCCCTCGCCCTCCTTCTCCGACCACAGCCACTGGCTGTAGCGGGCGAAGCCCTCGTTGATCCAGATGTCCTTCCAGCCGTCGACGGACACGCTGTCGCCGTACCACTGGTGCGCCAGCTCGTGCACGACCACCGAGACGTTGGCGCCGCCCCGGAACTGCCCCGGCCCGTAGAACGGCCGCGTCTGGGTCTCCAGGGCGAAGCCGGCGGTCACGTTGGGTACGTAGCCGCCCAGCGCGTTGAAGGGGTACGGCCCGAAGACGCCCTCCAGCCACTCGGCGACCTCGCCGGTCCGCTCCACGCTCGCGCGCGCCGCACCCGCGTTGTCGCCGAGGTCCTTGCTGTACGCGTTCAGGATCGGCAGCCCGCTCGCCGTGGTGTCGGTGGTGATGTCGAACTTGCCGACGGCCAGGGTGGCGAGGTAGGTGGCCTGCGGCTTGTTGGAGCGCCAGTTGTAGCGGGTCCAGCCGAGCTTCGAGGTCTGGGACTGGAGCACGCCGTTGCTGATCGCCTGGGTGCCGTCGGGCACGTTGACGGAGACGTCGAAGGTGGCCTTGTCCAGCGGGTGGTCGTTGCTGGGGAACCACCAGACCGCCGAGTCGGGCTCCTGCGCCGCCACCGCGCCGTCGGGCGTCCGCTGCCAGGCCGTCCAGCCGTCGACCTTCAGCTCGGAGGGCTTGCCCG
Source organism: Streptomyces sp. NPDC097617 (assembly GCF_044761485.1). Taxonomy (NCBI): domain Bacteria; kingdom Bacillati; phylum Actinomycetota; class Actinomycetes; order Kitasatosporales; family Streptomycetaceae; genus Streptomyces; species Streptomyces sp. NPDC097617. Next base: position 78,398 of record NZ_JBIWCL010000012.1, on the reverse strand, counting down.
CGTACTTGACGACGACGGACAGCGCGGTATTGCGCGCCAGCGGCTTCGCCGGGGTGACCTCCAGCTCGTGGGAGCCGGAGGTGGCGAACTTCGCCTTGACCCCGTTGACCCGGATCTCGCTGACCTGGAGGCCGAAGTCGAGGTTGAAGCGGGACAGGTCCTGCTTGGCGGTGGCCAGCAGGGTGGCGGTGCCCTCGAGCAGGTCCGTCTTCGGCTGGTACTGCAGGCGCAGGTCGTAGTGCGACACGTCGTATCCGCCGTTGCCGCTGGCCGGGTAGTAGGGATCGCCGACACCCGGAGCGCCCGGACCGGCACTCGCCGCCGACGCCGGGATCACCAGCAGGAGGGAGGCGGCGAGGACGCTCGGGGCGATGACTTTGCGGTGCACGAATGGCTCCAAGTGGTAGGGGAGACAGATCGGTTCACAGAGTGGTTCAAGGCCTTGTCGCTCGACCGTATTCACCCGTGGCGGCTCAGGTCATGTCCATGGCCCCTGCTGTCACACGATCGCCATTCGGCCGTCACGGGCCGCCGCACGGCGCGGCGGCGCGGCCGGTGACGCCGGACGCCGAACGGCCCGCGCGGGAGGGGCGGGTACGTCGGCCCAGGCCGCGTGGCCTGCGGCGCAGCCCACGGCCCGGCGCCCCGCCGGTGCGGGCGCTGCCGAGGCCGAGGAGCGCGCCGAGGCCGCGGAACACGCGGCCAGGCGGCCCCGTCCCCGCGCACGGATCGGCCGAATCGGGCCGGGCGGGCCGGGCGAACCGTCGCAGGGGCTCGGGGCCGGGCCTTGCTCCGGCACGCTGAAGGTGAGACCCGCGCCACCGTGCACCGCTCTGGTCGGCATACCGAACAGTCGGTAACCTGCCGCGCATGACGCTTCCCGCGCTCGCCGCCCGTCGCTGTTGGCATGCTGCGATCAACCCGCTGCACGCGACGATCTACTTCTCGCCGGATCTCGCCAAGGAACTCGCAGCCCTCGGCGTCACCGACCCGGTCGCCGTCAACCTCGCCGGCCGCGCCGCCGCCATGGGCGCCGTCGGCCCCGGCACCGTGACCGCCACCTTCTACAACTACCGCCACGACATGCTCGCCCGGCACCTCCCGGCCGTGTGGGAGAGCGCGACGCCCGAGCAGGTCCTCGCCGCCCGGCTGCGGGCCGCCGACAGCACCCTGCGCCGGCTGCTCGGCCCCGAGACCGCCGAGTCGCCGGAGATGGCCGAGGCCGCGGACCTGGCCATGCACGCCACCGAGGGCTGCACCCGGCACGCCCGCACGCTCTACGCGGCCCACGCCGACCTCCCCGTACCCGAGGCCCCGCACCTGCGCCTGTGGCACGCCACCACCCTGCTGCGCGAGCACCGCGGCGACGGCCACCTCGCCGCCCTGCTCCTCGCGGCCCTGGACCCGGTGGAGGCCCTGGTCAGCCACACCGCCACCGGCCGCGGCATGACCGCGAAGTGGATCAAGGCCATCCGCGGCTGGGACCAGTGCGACCTGGACGCCGCGACCGCCCGGCTGCGCGAGCGCGGCATCCTCGACGCCGACGGCGGGCTCACCGAGGAGGGCAAGGCCGTGCGCGAGCGCCTGGAGGCCGACACCGACCGCCTCGACGCGGCCCCGTACGAGCACCTCGGCGCCCAGGGCCTGGCCCGGCTCGCGGAACTCGGCGGCGGCTTCGTCACCAAGGCGATCGGCGCCGGGGCCTTCCCGCGCGACCTCTTCGGCCGGGCCTGACCGAGGGCAACGGGCAGGCTTCCCGGCGTCCGTCACCGCCACCTGCCACAATTGGCAGCCTTCCAGTGCAAACGAAGGCAGGCGGGACCCGATCGTGACGACGTCCATCGAAGGCAGGATCGCCGAGGAGCTCGGCGTACGGGAGCGGCAGGTCAAGTCCGCCGTCGAGCTGCTCGACGGCGGCTCCACCGTGCCGTTCATCGCGCGCTACCGCAAGGAAGCGACCGAGATGCTCGACGACGCCCAGCTGCGCACCCTCGAGGAGCGGCTGCGCTATCTGCGCGAGCTGGAGGACCGCCGCGCGGCGGTCCTGGACTCCGTACGGGAGCAGGGCAAGCTCAGCGACGAGCTGGCGGCGCGGATCGCCGCGGCCGACACCAAGGCCCGGCTGGAGGACATCTACCTGCCCTTCAAGCCCAAGCGGCGCACCAAGGCGCAGATCGCCCGCGAGGCCGGTCTCGAGCCGCTCGCCGAGGGCCTGCTGGCCGACCCGTCGGTGGAACCGGCCGCCGCCGCGGCCGCGTTCGTCGACGCCGACAAGGGCGTCGCCGACCCGGCGGCCGCCCTCGAGGGCGCCCGGTCGATCCTCACCGAGCGGTTCGGCGAGGACGCCGACCTGATCGGTGAACTGCGTGAGCGCATGTGGAGCCGCGGCCGCCTCGCGGCGAAGGTCCGCGACGGCAAGGAGGAGGCGGGCGCCAAGTTCGCCGACTACTTCGACTTCGCCGAGCCGTTCACCGCGCTGCCCTCGCACCGCGTCCTCGCCATGCTGCGGGGCGAGAAGGAGGACGTCCTCGACCTCACCCTGGAGCCGGAGGGGCGCGAAGACACAGCGGCGCCCGGCCCGTCCACGTACGAGGGCATGGTCGCCCGCCGCTTCGGCGTGAACGACCGCGGCCGCCCCGGCGACAAGTGGCTGGGCGACACGGTCCGCTGGGCCTGGCGCACGAAGATCCAGGTGCACCTGGGCATCGACCTGCGGATGCGGCTGCGCCAGGCCGCCGAGGACGAGGCCGTACGGGTCTTCGCGTCCAACCTGCGCGACCTGCTGCTCGCGGCGCCCGCCGGCACCCGGTCGACGCTCGGCCTGGACCCGGGCTTCCGTACCGGTGTGAAGGTCGCCGTCGTGGACGCCACCGGCAAGGTCGTGGCCACGGACGTGATCTACCCGCACGTGCCCGCCAACAAGTGGGACGAGTCGCTCGCCAAGCTCGCCCGCCTGGCGAAGGAGCACGCGGTCGAGCTGGTCGCCATCGGCAACGGCACGGCCTCCCGCGAGACGGACAAGCTGGCCGGCGACCTCATCACGCGCCACCCGGAGCTGAAGCTCACCAAGGTGATGGTCTCCGAGGCGGGTGCCTCCGTGTACTCGGCCTCCGCCTTCGCCTCGCAGGAACTGCCGGACATGGACGTGTCGCTGCGCGGCGCGGTCTCCATCGCCCGCCGCCTGCAGGACCCGCTCGCGGAACTCGTCAAGATCGACCCCAAGTCGATCGGCGTCGGCCAGTACCAGCACGACCTGTCGGAGGTGAAGCTCTCGCGCTCGCTCGACGCGGTCGTCGAGGACTGTGTGAACGGCGTCGGCGTGGACGTCAACACCGCTTCCGCGCCGCTGCTTTCGCGGGTGTCGGGGATCAGCGGCGGCCTCGCCGAGAACATCGTGGCCCACCGCGACGCCAACGGCCCCTTCCGCAGCCGCAAGGGGCTCAAGGACGTGGCCAGGCTCGGCCCGAAGGCGTACGAGCAGTGCGCGGGCTTCCTGCGGATCCGTGGCGGGGAAGATCCCCTGGACTTCTCCAGCGTGCACCCCGAGGCCTATCCGGTGGTCCGGGGCATGGCGAAGACGGCGGGCAGCGAGGTGGCGGCGCTGATCGGCAACGGCGACGTGCTGCGCTCGCTGCGGCCGGAGCAGTTCGTCACGGAGGCCTTCGGCCTGCCGACCGTCACGGACATCCTGCGCGAGCTGGAGAAGCCGGGCCGTGACCCGCGTCCCGCCTTCAAGACGGCCACCTTCAAGGACGGCGTGGAGAAGATCGGCGACCTGGCCCCCGGGATGATCCTGGAGGGAGTGGTCACCAACGTGGCCGCCTTCGGCGCCTTCATCGACATCGGCGTCCACCAGGACGGGCTGGCGCACGTCTCGGCGCTGTCGAAGAACTTCGTCAAGGACCCCCGGGACGTGGTCAAGCCGGGCGACATCGTCCGTGTGAAGGTCATGGACGTGGACATCCCGCGCAAGCGGATCTCGCTGACCCTGCGGCTGGAGGACGAGGCCGGGGCGGAGCGCGGCGCGGGCGCACCCCGGCAGCGCGAGGACCGGCGCGGCGGCGGGGCCGGCGGCGGCAACGGCCGTCCTCCGCAGCAGCGCGGGGGAGCCGGATCCGGAGCCGGAGCCCGCGACGGCGGCCGGGGCCAGGGCCGCAACCAGGGCCAGGGCGAGCGCGGTCAGGGCGGCCAGGGCGGTCAGAGCGGTCAGAGCGGTCAGGGCCGGCGCCAGGGCGGCGGCAGCGGCGCCCCCGCCCCTGCCAACAGTGCGATGGCCGACGCCCTGCGCCGCGCGGGCCTCACCGCCGCCCCCGAGGAGCGCCGCAAGCGGTAGCGGCCGTCATGGGTGACTTGCGGCCACCCGGCGCGTCGGGACGGTCGTACAGGATGGCCGAATAGGTTCCCCACCTGGGGACTTGCCTTGCCAATTCCCGTACAAGATCTGTAGGCATGGTGGAATGCCCGTTCGTCATTCGGCGGACGGGCTTCCGCGTTTTCCCCTCAGGACCCCCTCAGGAACGCATTCCCCGAGGCCGCCTCGAAGGCACAGGACGTCATGCCCATGCCCACACACGCCTACCGCCGCTGCCCCGGAAAGGGTCCGAAGAGGGATCACATGCCCCACCGGCAACTCAGCATCCGCAAAAGGTGCGAGCAGATTCTCGGCCATCTGGATCTGACCCACCCGTTCTCCCTCGATGCCCTGTGCCGGCGCATCGAGGAGCGGCGCGGCCGCCCCATCCGCCTCCATCCGCTCCCCAAGGAGGCGGCGGAATCCGGAGTCTGCGGGCTGTGGGTGGGCACGGCCAGCGTCGACTACGTCTTCTACGAGGCGCAGACCACGCCGTTGCACCGGGAGCACATCGTCCTCCACGAGCTCGGCCACATCCTGTTCGGACACCACTCCCTGGAGGGGGAGCAGAGCGACGGCGGCGCGCCGGTCGTACTCGGGCGCACCAACTACACCACCCGCCAGGAGCAGGAGGCGGAGATGCTCGCCAGCATGATCCGCATCCGCACGGCGAACACCGGACCCCGCTCCACGGGCATCGGGCACGGCACCCTGGCCCGGCTGGAGTCCGCCATGGGGTACGAACGGGGCAACGATGGCAGCTGACCTCACGGCCTTCGGCGACTGGCTGGCCCTGCCCAGCGTGCTCTGCCTGTGGATCGCCGTCCTGCTCCGCACCCCCGGCGCCCTGCGTTCCCCCCAGCAGCGCGGCCTGTGGCTGGCCGTCGCCACCGCCGCCGCCGCAATGACGCTCAACCTGCCGGACGTCGTCGCGTACGCGATGGACCGCGGCCCCGGCTACGCCCACACCATCGGCCTCGTCCGCAACCTCATCGGGGTGCTGTCGGCGGGCGCCGTCCTCTACTTCGTGGCCGCCACCACCCGCGGCCGCCGCCTCCAACTCACCGCAGGCGTCGCCACCGCGGCCTGGCTCGCCGCGCTCCTCGCCCTGGACGCGGCGGCGCCCGGCCACGGCACGCACACCATGCCGCCCGTGGGGGAGCCGGTGCCCTCCCTCGCGTACTGGCTGGTGCTGATCTCCGCGCACGTGGTCGCCAACACCGTCTGCGTGGCCCTGTGCTGGCGCTACAGCCGCCGCACCGAGAGCCGGGGCCTTGCCGCCGGGCTGCGGCTGTTCGGCCTCGGCACCGCGCTCGCCGGCCTGTTCTGGCTCGCGTACCTGCTCAAGGCCCTGTTCGGCAGCACCTGGGCGATGCCCGCCCTCCCGCTCCTGATGAACCTGCACGGCCTGCTGCGCGCGGCCGCGATCCTCGTACCCACCCTGTTCACCCTCCGCCGCACCTGCGCCGACCTCGCCACCGCCTGGCGGCTGTGGCCGCTGTGGCGCGACCTGGTCGAGGCGGTCCCGCACGTGGCCCTCAACAAGCCGCGGGCCTGGCGGGTGCTGGAGCTGCTGTGGCCGCCGGTCCCGCGCAACCTGCTCGTGTACCGCAAGGTCATCGAGACGCGCGACGCCATCCTGATCCTGGCCGAGTACGCGGCCCCGGGCGCCCTGGACCGCGCCCGCGGCCAGGTCGCCGGAGCGGGCATCCCCGAGCAGCGGGCCACCGCCGCCGCGCTGGCCCGCGTACTGAGGGAGGCACGGCAGGCGAAGCTCGACGGGGCGCCGGGACAGCCGGGCGAGGCCGCCGCGCCGGAACTGCCCGCAGCGATCCACACCTCGCAGGAGGGCGGGGACCTGGCGGACGAGGCCCGGTTCCTCGTCGACGTCGCCCAGGCGTACGCCTCGCCCGTCACACCAAGGAAGTGAAACCGCTTTGACGACCGACCGGACCACAGACCGGACCACCGTACTGATCACCGGGGCCAGCGCCGGACTGGGCGCGGCCTTCGCCCGGGGCTTCGCGGCCAAGGGCTGCGACCTGGTCCTCGTCGCCCGCGACAAGGACCGGCTCGAGGCCGTCGCCGCCGAACTGGCCCGCGAGTACGGCGCCGCGTCCCAGGTACTGCCCGCCGACCTGCTGGACGCGGCGGACTGCGCGGCCGTCGCCGAGCGGCTCGCCGACCCGGCCCGGCCCGTGGACATCCTGGTCAACAACGCGGGCTTCGGGCTGCCCGCACCCTTCCCGTACAGCCCGGTCGAGGACGAGGAGCGGATGCTCGACCTGCTGGTCAAGGTCCCGCTCCGGCTCACCCACGCCGTGCTGCCGGGCCTGCGCGCCCGCCGCCGGGGCGCGGTCCTCAACGTCTCCTCGGTGGCGGGACTCCTGCCGACCGGGACCTACGGGGCCGCCAAGGCCTGGATCACCGCCTTCAGCGAGTCCCTACGGGTGGACATGGCGCCGTACGGGGTCCGGGTGCTGGCCGTGGTCCCCGGCTTCACCCGCACCGAGTTCCAGGAGCGCGCGGGCATGGACGTCAGCGCGCTGCGCGACGCGGTCTGGCTGGAACCGGAAGCCGTCGTCGCGCAGGCGCTGAAGGACCTCGCGCTGCGCCGCCCGGTCAGCATCACCGGCCGCCGCTACCGCGCCTACGCCCTCGCCGTCCGGCACCTGCCGCGCACGTTCGTGGCCGGCAGGATGGCCCGCAAGCGCCGGGCCCCGGCCGGCCCGGCCACGTGACCGGGACCGCGGAGCGGGCCCGCGAGGCGCCGGCACAGGGCCTGCCGCCCGCCGGGGTGCACGCGGAACTCGCGGTCGGCGCCGACTTCCCGGGCTGAGCTGATCGCGGCCGGCGAGCTGCTCACCGCGCGGCTGCCGCCCGACGGCCACGAAGCCGCCGGGTGGGTGCGCGAGGCGCGCGAACGCTGCGCCCGGCGGGACACCTCGGGGAGCCGCCCTACAGCTCGGTGACCTTGCCGCCGGAGACCTCCAGGCGGCGGGTCACGTGCACCGCGTCGAGCATCCGGCGGTCGTGGGTGACCAGCAGGAGGGTGCCCTCGTAGGCGTCGAGGGCGGCCTCCAGCTGCTCGATCGCCGGGAGGTCGAGGTGGTTGGTCGGCTCGTCCAGGACCAGCAGGTTCACCCCGCGGCCCTGAAGCAGGGCCAGCGCGGCGCGGGTGCGCTCGCCCGGGGAGAGGGTGGCCGCCGGGCGCGTGACGTGGGCCGCCTTGAGGCCGAACTTGGCCAGCAGGGTGCGGACCTCGGCCGGTTCGGTCTCGGGGACCGCCGCGCAGAACGCCTCGAGCAGCGGTTCGTCGCCGAGGAACAGGCCGCGGGCCTGGTCCACCTCGCCGACCAGGACGCCCGAGCCGAGGGTGGCGGAGCCCACATCCGGGGTCAGCCGGCCCAGCAGGACGGCGAGGAGGGTGGACTTGCCGGCGCCGTTGGCCCCGGTGATCGCCACCCGGTCCGCCCAGTCGATCTGCAGGCTGGCCGGGCCGAAGGAGAAGTCCCCGCGCCGGACGGCCGCCTCGCGCAGGGTGGCCACCACCGACCCGGAGCGCGGGGCCGCCGCGATCTCCATGCGCAGCTCCCACTCCTTGCGCGGCTCGTCGACGACGTCCAGCCGCTCGATCGCCCGCGCGGTCTGGCGGGCCTTGGCCGCCTGCTTCTCGCTGGACTCGCCCCGCAGGTTCTTGCCGATCTTGTCGTTGTCGGAGGCCTTGCGACGGGCGTTGCGCACGCCCTTGTCCATCCAGTTGCGCTGCATCTGGGCCCGGCCCTCGAGGGCGGACTTCTTCCCCGCGTACTCCTCGAACTCCTCGCGGGCGTGGTTGCGGGAGCGCTCGCGCTCCTCCAGGTAGGAGTCGTAACCGCCGCCGTAGAGGTTGATCTGCTGCTGGGCGAGGTCGAGTTCGAGGACCTTGGTGACCGTCCGGGTGAGGAACTCGCGGTCGTGGCTGATCACGACCGTGCCGGCGCGCAGGCCCTTGACGAACCGCTCCAGCCGCTCCAGACCGTCCAGGTCCAGGTCGTTGGTGGGCTCGTCGAGCAGGAAGACGTCGTAGCGGGACAGGAGGAGCGAGGCGAGGCCGGCGCGGGCCGCCTGGCCGCCGGAGAGGGCGGTCATGGGCAGGTCGAGGCCGACGGTGAGGCCGAGGTCGTCGGCAACCTCCTGGGCCCGCTCGTCGAGGTCGGCGCCGCCGAGGTTCAGCCACTGGTCCAGCGCGGTCGCGTACGCGTCGTCCGCGCCCGGCGTTCCGTCCACCAGGCCCTGCGTCGCCTCGTCGAGCTCCGCCTGGGCGGCCGCGACTCCCGTGCGGCGGGCCAGGAACTCCCGGACGGACTCCTGCTCCCGGCGCTCCGGCTCCTGCGGGAGGTGGCCGACGCTCGCGCCGGGCGGGGAGAGCCGAAGCTCCCCGGTCTCGGGGGTGTCCAGCCCGGCGAGCAGCCGCAGCAGGGTGGACTTCCCGGCGCCGTTCACGCCGACGAGGCCGATGACGTCGCCGGGGGCGACGACGAGGTCGAGATCGGCGAAGAGGGTGCGCTCACCGTGCGCGGCGGTGAGCTTCTTGGCGACGAGGGTTGCAGTCATGATGTGCCGATCCTATCCGCGCGCGGACGGAGCCCCGCGTGGCCGGATGGGTGGGAAGCCCGTCATTGCGGCCATCACCGGGGCGCAACACCATGAAGTCATGTCGTTACCGCCGCGCAGCGTCCTCGTCCTCCTCTACGACGGGGTCCAGAGCCTGGACGTGACCGGACCGGTGGAGGTGTTCGCCGCGCTCGCCCGCTTCCCCGGACGGGCCGGGTACACGATCCGGACGGTCTCTCCCGCCGGCGGGCCCGTCCGCACGAGCAGCGGGCTGACACTGGTGCCGGACGGGGAGCTGGAGAGCGCCCGGCCCGGGCCCGGGACCACGGTGCTGGTGCCCCCGGGGACGGTTCACGGCGGACTTCGAGCCCAGGCTCACCGACTGGCTCCGTACCGACGGGGGTGGCGCGGAGCGGCTGGTGTCCGTGTGCACGGGCGGACTGCTGCTCGCCGAGGCGGGGCTCCTGGACGGGCAGCGGGCGACGACGCACTGGTACGCCTGCGAGCGGATGGCGCGGGACTACCCGGCCGTCGCCGTCGACCCGGACCCCATCTACGTACGGGACGGGCCGGTGGCCACCTCGGCCGGCCTCCTGCCGAGTACCGCCGCCGATTCGGCACGTCCCGCGCCTGAGCGCCGGCCGCCGCCGCGAGAAGAAGAAGGAGCCGCCCCACTGGGGGCGGCGTCGTGTTCCGACCATCGCTCCGGAGGAGCCATGCAGATCGCCGTACTGCTCTACGACCGCTTCACCGCCCTCGACGCCATCGGGCCCTTCGACACCCTCGGCCGGCTGCCCGACGCGGAGGTCGTCTTCGTCTCCGAGCGGCCGGGGCCCGTGCGGACCGACAGCGGGGCGCTCGCGCTCGTCGCCGACAAGGGGCTCGACGAGGTCACCCGGCCCGACGTCGTCATCGTGCCCGGCGGGCCGCATCCCGAGCGGGAGATGGCCAATCCCGTGGTCATGGACTGGCTGCGCACGGTCGACGCCACCACCACCTGGACCACGTCGGTGTGCACCGGATCCCTGCTGCTGGCCTCCGCCGGGCTCCTCGACGGCCGACGGGCCACCAGCCACTGGCTGTACCTGGACCAGCTGCCGAAGCTCGGGGTCGAGCCCACCGGCGAGCGCGTGGTGTTCGACGGGAAGTACGTCACGGCCGCGGGGGTGTCCTCCGGGATCGACATGGGGCTCACCCTGCTCGGCCGGATCGCCGGCGACGACTTCGCGCAGGCCGTGCAGCTGATGACCGAGTACGACCCCCAGCCGCCCTACGACGCGGGCTCGCCCGACAAGGCTCCGGCCGCACTCGTCGAGATGCTGCGGGGGAACGGCATGCCCGGCCGACGGGAGGCCGACGGCTGACGGGCGGCGGCCGACGGGTGAGCGCAGGCCGTCACGGAGTCCACGTGAAGCGCGGAGCCCGGCGCTCCAGGAACGCGGTGACGCCTTCCGCGGTGTCCTCGCCCCCGGCCGCCCGACCCTCCCAGTACGCGTCCCGGTCGGTCCGGCCGTCGGTGAACTCCTTGGCCGCCGCCTGCGTCAGCTGCGAGCGCGAGGCCAGGATCGCGGTGAACTCGGCGACCCGCTCGTCCAGTCGGCCGGCCGGCAGCAGCTCGTTCAGGAACCCGGAGCGCAGCGCCGTCTCCGCGCCGATCAGCTCCGCGGAGAAGAGGAGGTACTTGGCCCACGCCGGGCCGACCAGGCCCGCGAGCCTGCGGGTGGAGGACGCGGGGTAGACGATGCCCAGCTTGGCGGGGGTCACGCCGAAGGAGGCGCCCTCCTCGGCGAAGCGCAGGTCGCAGGCCGCCGCCAGCTGGCTGCCGCCGCCCACGCAGAAGCCGCGGATCGCCGCCAGCGTCGGCTTCGGGAAGGCGGCCAGGGCCTCCTCGGCGGCCACGGCGAGGGCCCGCGGGTCGTCCTGCCCGGCGGCCCCGGGCTCCCCGGTCAGCGAGGAGATGTCGGCGCCCGCGCAGAAGGTCGCTCCGGCCCCGGTCAGCACGAGCGTCCGTACCGCCGGGTCCTTCGCCAGGTCCGCCAGCAGCTCCGGGAGCGCCCGCCACATGGCCGCGGTCATGGCGTTGCGCTTGGCGGGGTGCGAGATGACGACGGTGGCCACCCCGTCGGCGACCGTGTGCAGGAGGGTTGCGTCCAGGGCTGCGTCCATGCGCCGGATGCTATCCCGGGCGGTCATACCTATGATCAAGGGAGTCCGTCGGGGGTGCGAGGAGGTGGCACGTCCATGGGCGCTGACCGCGCTGACCGCGCTGACCGTTCGAGGGCCAAGGTCGGGGGCCCGGAACCGCAGCGGGAGAAGAAGAAGCTCAGCCGCAGTTTCGCGCTGATGACAGCGCTCGGGGTGATGCTGGTAGTGGCCGGTCTGGTCGGTCTCGTCTACACGAGCGTGGCCACGCTCACCACGATGTTCCTCTTCGGCTGGCTGCTGCTGATCGGCGGCGTGGTGGGCCTGCTGCAGGCCGTGCAGTCGCGCCGGAGCAACTACTTCTGGCTCGCCGTCGTCGTCGCCGCGATCAACCTCGCGGCGGGCTTCGTGATCCTGCGCCGTCCCGAGGCGAGTGCCGAGGCACTGACCATGTTCGCCGCGCTGCTCTTCCTCATCGGTGGAGTGTTCCGGCTGGTGGGGGCGCTGGTGGTGCGCGGGTCCCATTTCGGGCTCGCGATCGTCCAGGGCGCCTTCGGGGTCCTGCTGGGCTTCCTGATCCTGTCCAACTGGCCCGGCAACAGTCTGTACGTGATCGGAACCTTCTTCTCCCTCGCCCTGCTGTTCGACGGGCTGAGCCTGGTGGCCATGGGCATGGGGTCCCGGCGCATCCTGGGGTTGGTCAGGGAGGACGAGGCTCCGGCGGAGGCCGCAGCGGCGGACCGGGCGGCGGAAGGGGCGGGCGATACGGCCGCGAAGCGTCCGACAGAAGATCAGGAACAGTCGAACAACTGACTCTGTCATACGCCAGTGGTCAGAAAGTGCCCTATAGGCGCTGACTTATGGTCAGCAGTCCGGCCCGGACCAGCCCGTTCCCCACTCTTGTCGCGTGGAGACGATCGAGCGTGAAGACGGGGGACGGAAGATGGATGTCAGCGGGAGCGTCCCGCCAGCCAAGGAGGGTGTGGCAGAGGCTCCGGCCGACCCCCTCGCCTACGAGGGAGTGTGGAGGTTCACTGCGCCCGCGGTTGAAGAATCCGTTCCGCAGGCCCGCCGCGCGGTCCGGGACCTGCTCGGGCGCCAGGGGGTGCCGGCCCACCAGGACCTGGTGTACTCCCTGCTCCTGATCGTCTCCGAACTGGTGACGAACTCGGTCCGGCACGCCGCCCTGCTCTCGCCGGAGGTCGCGGTCGAGGTCGCGATCGGCCGCGCGTGGGTACGGGTGGCCGTCGAGGACAACCACCCCTACCGGCCCAAGGCGCTGGAGGCCGACTTCGGCCAGACCGGCGGCAGGGGACTGCTCCTGGTGCGGGAGATCACGCTGGAGGCCGGCGGGGTCTGCGACGTCGAGCACACCTCGACGGGCGGCAAGGTGATCTGGGCGGCCCTTCCGCTCACCGCCCCGCCGGCCGCGGGCTGAGCGGCGGTCGGTGAGGCGGTCGACGGGGCCGGCAGGGTCGCGCGGCGGGACGGCGTGCGGGGAGTGCGGGCTACCAGCCCGCCGCGTCGCCGGTCAGCTCGCGGATCGCCGGCCGCGCCGCGTCCAGCACGGTCATGAACCAGGCCGAGAACGGCACCTCGCTGTGGCGCTTCGCCAGCTCTTCGGCGGTGACGAAGGCGGTGTCCTCGACCTCCTCCGGATCCGGTCGCACGGCAGCCTGCGCGAGTCCCACGAACAGGTGATTGAACTCCTGCTCCACCAGACCCGAAGCGGGGTCCGGGTGGTTGTAGCGAACCGTTCCCGCCTGGGCGAGCAGCGAGGGCGACAGCCCCAGTTCCTCATGGGTCCGCCGGGCAGCTGCCGCGAACGGGGACTCCCCGGGGTAGGGGTGACCGCAACAGGTGTTCGACCAGACGCCGGGGGAGTGGTACTTCCCGAGGGCCCGCTGCTGGAGCAGCAGACGGCCCTGCTCGTCGAAGAGGAACACGGAGAACGCCCGGTGCAGCTGCCCGGGCGCCTGATGGGCGGAGAGCTTCTCCGCCGTGCCGATGGTGTTGCCGGACTCGTCGACCAGTTCGAGCATGATCGGTTCTTGAGTACCGGTGCCGTTGGACGCGCTGTTCGCGGCGGTGGCTGGTGTGGTCGGCATACCCATCCTTCGCTTCGGACTTCGGCCTTCAGTCTGCCGTACAAAAGCGGCTTGTCCCCACTTCGGAGATCCACGCATGTCCGCCCCCCGTCGCGTGCTAGGCGACGAGGGGCGGATCCCCTCACGTGTCACAGCACGTGTCACAGCACGTGCTCTCGCGCAGGTGTCAGACCGGCCAGGCGTCGTCGCCGCCGGCGCTCACCGGGCGCAGGACGTAGCCCGTGTACCCGTACTCGTGCCCGTGGCGGGCCCGTACGTCGAGCTCCTCGCGCGTCGCGGTCAGGGCGGCGGCCATCGCGGGACCGGCCGTCCCGGAGCGGGCACGGACCCGCTCGGCGAGCGGGCCGTAGTACTCGGCCCAGTCGGAGTCGGGCAGGTGGTGCACGCCGAGCACCCGGTACCCGGCGGCCTGCACGGCCGCGAGGTTGCCGGCGGTGGTGCGCAGCGCGCAGTGCGGGTCCCAGAAGGCGCGGGCGCCGGCGGACGGTTCGGGGACCGACCACTGGCACTCGGTCAGGACGAGGGTGCCCCCCGGGGCGAGCAGCCGCTTCCACCGCGCGAGCGCGACGTCGAAGCCGAGGACGAAGGCGGAGCCCTCCGCCCAGACGAGGTCGAAGGAACCGTCCTCGAAGCCCACGCCCGGGAGTGCGCCCATGTCCGCCCGGGCTGTGCGGACGCGGTCGGCGAGCCCGCGGGCGGCCGCGGCGGCGCGGAGCTCGTCGAGGAAGGGGGCGTGCAGGTCGACGGCGGTCACCTCGGCGCCGCCCGTCCCCGGTCCGCCCGTGCCCGCTCCGCCCGCCTCGGCGGCGAGCAGCAGGGCGCTGCGGCCCGGACCGCAGCCCAGGTCGAGGACGCGCGGCCGCTCGGGGAGCGGCCCGCACAGGGACAGCAGGTGCCGGGTGGTCGCGTCGGAGCCCGGAGCCTGCCGGGGCAGGCCGTGGTGCAGGGCGAAGAAGGCGTGCGTGAAGTCGTCGACGCCGTGGGAGGCGTCGTCGCAGGAGTCGTTGAAGGTAGTGCTGTCGGTCAACGTGAACCCTTGGAAAAGGGGCTCCGGCCGACAAGGCCCAGTGGATGGATCAGGCCCGGCCGGATGCCCGGAAAGAACGGGGACGGGTGATGCACCGGAGTTCGCTGCGCATGGCCGCGACCACTACGACGGTCATCAACCCACCTCTTACCGTTCGACATCTGCAGGGTCCTGTCCACCGTAACATCCGGCCCGTTTGTGGTACGGCGCCGTGATCGTCAATGATGATCGGAACCCGGCCCGGAGCCCGAATATTCGGCTTATCGGGGCGTAAACGGGTGGTGAACTGCTGCTTCCATTCATCCGATAGCCTCTGCCGACGTGCCGCCGCCCCCTCAGGCGCGCGTTCGGAATCCGTTACAAGGAGTGAGTTCGTCTGCCGACCGTCATCCTCACCGGCCTGCCGGTCCCCGGATCACCGCTCGCTGACGAGCTGCGCTCCCTCGGCTTCGAAGTCCGCCCGGCCGCCGGTCCCCAGGACGCCGCCGCCGCACTGGCCGGCGTACCCGCCGATCAGCGGGTGGCCGTCGTGGACAGCGCCTTCGTCGGGCACGTGCACGCACTGCGCCTCGCGCTGACCGACCCCCGCTTCGACGCCTGCGCCGTCACCGGCGCCCTCGCCGTCCAGGCCGGCGGCCGCGAGGCCCTCGACAAGGCCGTCGCCACCGCGGAACCCGGCGACGCCGGCCCGTACCCGGACCGGCTCGCCGCCGCGGTCGAGGCCGCCGGCACCACCGTCCAGCACCCCGAACTGGGCACGCTCGTCGCCGCCGTCCCCGCCGGCCCGGCGGAGCGCGACGCGGCGACCGCCGCCGTCGCCGCCGTCGACGACGAGGCCGTACGCCTGCGGACCGCCGTGAAGTCCCGCGACGGTTTCTTCACCACCTTCTGCATCAGCCCGTACTCGCGCTACATCGCCCGCTGGTGCGCGCGCCGGGGCCTCACCCCGAACCAGGTCACCACCGCCTCGCTGATCACCGCGCTGATCGCGGCCGGCTGCGCGGCCACCGGCGAACGCTGGGGCTACGTGGCGGCCGGTGTGCTGCTCCTCGTCTCCTTCGTCCTGGACTGCACCGACGGGCAGCTCGCCCGCTACTCGCTCCAGTACTCGACGATGGGCGCCTGGCTCGACGCCACCTTCGACCGTGCGAAGGAGTACTCCTTCTACGCGGGCCTCGCCCTCGGCGCGGCCCGGGGCGGCGACGACGTCTGGGCCCTGGCCGTCGGCTCCATGATCCTCATGACCTGCCGGCACGTCGTGGACTTCTCCTTCAACGAGGCCAACCACGACGCCACCGCCAATACGAGCCCCACGGCCGCCCTCTCCGACCGGCTCGACAGCGTCGGCTGGACTGTGTGGATCCGCCGGATGATCATCCTGCCGATCGGTGAGCGCTGGGCGATGATCGCGGTGCTGACCGCCTTCACCACCCCCCGGATCGTCTTCTACGCGCTGCTCGTCGGCTGCGCCTTCGGGGCGCTCTACACCACCGCCGGGC
Source organism: Streptomyces sp. NPDC097617 (assembly GCF_044761485.1). NCBI lineage: Bacteria > Bacillati > Actinomycetota > Actinomycetes > Kitasatosporales > Streptomycetaceae > Streptomyces > Streptomyces sp. NPDC097617. Next base: position 62,675 of record NZ_JBIWCL010000012.1, on the reverse strand, counting down.
GGGTCCTGCGCTCCCTGACGCGCAGGGCCACCCGCACCGACCGGGCGGCCCGGGCCCTGGCGGACCTGGCCGACTCCGGCCCGCTCGCCGAGCTCCAGGCCCGCCTGCTGCGTGGCCGCGCCGGATCCTTCGGCTCCGTGTACGTGGCGGCCCTGGGCGCGCTCGTGATGATCGCGGGCGCCGTGTTCCTGCCGTTCGGAGACCCCCGGCTGATCGCCGTCGCCGTGATCTATGTCATGACGTCCGGCCTCGCCGTCGCCGCACCGCTGAAGGGCGCCCTGGACTGGCTGATCCCGCCGCTGTTCCGGGCCGCCGAGTACGTCACCGTCCTCGCGCTCGCCGTCAAGGCGGACGTCCCCGGGGCCCTCCCGGCGGCATTCGGCCTGATCGCGGCGGTCGCCTACCATCACTACGACACGGTGTACCGCATCCGCGGCGGCACCGGCGCGCCCCCGCACTGGCTGGTGCGGACGATCGGCGGCCACGAAGGCCGGGTCCTGCTGATCACGGCCCTGGCGGCCGTCCTCGTATCGCGCGAAGCGGACTTCCCCGTCGCGCTCACGGCCATGGCCGTGTTCGTGGCACTCGTGGTGCTCGTGGAGAGCATCCGATTCTGGGTCTCCTCCGGAGCACCCGCCGTACATGACGAAGGAGAACCAGCATGATCGGCCTTGTACTCGCTGCCGGTGCCGGACGCCGTCTGCGTCCCTACACCGACACCCTGCCCAAGGCGCTCGTGCCGGTCGGCCCCGAGGGTGACGAGGAGAGCCTGACGGTTCTCGACCTGACGCTGGGCAACTTCGCCGAGGTCGGCCTGACCGAGGTCGCCATCGTCGTCGGTTACCGCAAGGAAGCCGTGTACGCCCGCCGCGAGGCCCTGGAGGCCAAGTACGGCGTCAAGATCACGCTGATCGACAACGACAAGGCCGAGGAGTGGAACAACGCCTACTCCCTGTGGTGCGCGCGTGAGGTCCTCAAGCAGGGTGTGATCCTCGCCAACGGCGACACCGTCCACCCCGTCTCGGTCGAGCGCACCCTGCTCGCCGCCCGCGGCAACGGCCAGAAGATCATCCTCGCCCTCGACACGGTCAAGAACCTGGCCGACGAGGAGATGAAGGTCGTCACCGCCGACGGCAGTGACTCCCGGACCGGCGTCCAGAAGATCACCAAGCTGATGGACCCCGCCGACGCCACCGGCGAGTACATCGGTGTGACCCTCATCGAGCCCGAGGCCGCCGAGCAGCTGGCCGAGGCCCTGAAGACCACCTTCGAGCGCGACCCCGACCTCTACTACGAGGACGGCTACCAGCAGCTCGTCAACGACGGCTTCACCATCGACGTGGCCCCCATCGGCGACGTCAAGTGGGTCGAGATCGACAACCACGACGACCTCGCCAAGGGCCGGACGATCGCATGCCAGTACTGACGAGGCTCATCCCCTCGCCCGTCGTCGTCGACATCAGTCGCGGGGCGATGGACGACCTGGCCGGCCTGCTGGCCGACCAGCGGATCTCCGCCTCCGGCAAGCTGGCCATCGCGATCAGCGGAGGCTCCGGCGTGGCGCTGCGCGCCAAGCTGGAGCCCGTGCTGCCGCACGCCGACTGGTACGCGGTCGTCGACGGCACCATCGACTCCGCGGTCAAGCTGGCCGACGACATAAAGGGCCGCCGCTACGACGCCGTCGTGGGCCTGGGCGGCGGCAAGATCATCGACGTGGCCAAGTACGCCGCGGCGCGGGTCGGGCTGCCCATGGTGGCCGTCGCCACCAACCTCTCGCACGACGGCATCTGCTCGCCGGTGTCCATCCTGGACAACGACAACGGCCGCGGTTCCTACGGCGTGCCCACGCCGATCGCCATGGTGATCGACCTCGACGTGATCAAGGAAGCCCCGGTCCGGTTCATCCGGGCCGGCATCGGTGACGCGATCTCCAACATCTCGGCGATCGCCGACTGGGAGCTCTCGCACAAGATCACCGGCGAGCCCGTCGACGGCCTGGCCGCGGCCATGGCCCGTACCGCCGGCGAGTCCGTGCTGCGCCATCCCGGCGGGTGCGGCGACGACGAGTTCCTCACCGTGCTCTCCGAGGCGCTGGTGCTCTCCGGCATCGCCATGTCGATCAGCGGGGACTCCCGCCCGTCGTCCGGTGCCTGCCACGAGATCAGCCACGCCTTCGACCTGCTGCACCCGGGACGCTCCGCGCTCCACGGCGAGCAGGTCGGCATCGGTGCCGCCTTCGCGATGCACCTGCGCGGGGCCGTCGAGCAGTCGGGCCTCATCGTCGAGGTACTGCGCCGGCACGGCCTGCCGGTCGGGCCCGAGGAGATCGGCTTCAGCGTCGACGAGTTCGTCGCGGCCGTCGAGTACGCCCCCCAGACCCGCCCGGGACGCTTCACGATCCTGGAGCACCTCAACCTGTCCGCCGCCGAGATCAGGGACGCTTACGCCGACTATGTCAAGACCATCCGTAGCTGAACTGAGGCCCGTCGTCCACCCCGCGGGCGTGAAGGACCGGGTCAGCGGCGAGCACTGGGGCGGGCGCCTCTACATGCGCGAGATCTCCCTGCGCATCACCCGCGTCCTGGTCACCACCAAGGTCACGCCGAACCAGCTGACCTACCTGATGACCCTCGCCGGCGTCCTCGCCCTCCCGGCGCTGCTGGTGCCGGGCATCCTGGGCGCCGTACTCGGCGTGGTCGCGGTCCAGATGTACCTGCTGCTCGACTGCGTCGACGGTGAGGTCGCCCGCTGGAAGAAGCAGTTCTCGCTCTCCGGGGTCTACCTGGACCGGGTCGGCGCGTACCTCTGCGACGCGGCGGTCCTGGTCGGCTTCGGGCTGCGCGCCGCCGACCTGTGGGGCCCCGGCGGCGCCGACTGGCTGTGGGCCTTCCTGGGCACGCTGGCCGCGCTCGGCGCCATCCTGATCAAGGCCGAGACCGACCTCGTCGGTGTCGCGCGCCACCAGGCCGGCAAGCCCGTGGTCAAGGACGCGGCCGCCGAGCCGCGCGCGAAGGGCATGGCGTTCGCCCGCCGGGCCGCGGCCGCGCTCAAGTTCCACCGCCTGATCCTCGGCATCGAGGCCTCGCTGCTCATCCTGGTCCTGGCCGTCGTCGACCAGATGCAGGGCGACCTGTACTGGTCCCGCGTCGGCGTCGCCGTACTGGCCGGCATCGCGATGCTCCAGAGCGTGCTGCACCTGGTGTCCATCCTCGCCTCCAGCAGGCTCAAGTGAGTGCCCCGCTGCGGCTGGGCGCCGTGATCATCACCATGGGCAACCGGCCCGACGAGCTCAAGGCGCTCCTCGACTCGGTGGCCCGTCAGGACGGCGCCCCCGTCGACGTGGTCGTCGTGGGCCAGGGCGTGCGGGTCACCGGCCTGCCCGAGGGCGTCCGCAGCATCGACCTGCCCGAGAACCTGGGCATCCCGGGCGGGCGCAACGTCGGTATCGAGGCCTTCGGCCCCGGTGGCCGGGACGTGGACGTGCTGCTCTTCCTGGACGACGACGGTCTGCTGGAGCGCACGGACACCGCCGAGCTGTGCCGGCAGGCCTTCACCGAGGACCCCGGGCTCGGGATCGTCAGCTTCCGGATCGCCGACCCCGAGACCGGTGTCACCCAGCGCCGGCACGTGCCGCGCCTGCGCGCCTCCGACCCGATGCGCTCCTCCCGCGTGACCACCTTCCTCGGCGGCGCCAACGCCGTCCGCACCACGGTGTTCGAGCAGGTCGGAGCGCTGCCGGGGGAGTTCTTCTACGCGCACGAGGAGACCGATCTGGCCTGGCGGGCACTCGACGCAGGGTGGTTGATCGACTACCGGGCGGACATGGTGCTGCTGCACCCGACAACTGCCCCCTCCCGGCACGCGGTCTACCACCGTATGGTGGCTCGTAACCGAGTGTGGCTCGCCCGCCGCAACCTGCCCGCCCCGTTGGTCCCGGTCTACCTGGGCGTCTGGCTCCTGCTGACGCTCGTACGCAGGCCGTCGGCACCGGCGCTCAAGGCCTGGTTCGGTGGTTTTCGGGAGGGATGGACCACTCCCTGCGGACCCCGCCGCCCGATGAGATGGCGAACGGTCTGGCGGTTGACCCGGCTGGGCCGACCTCCTGTCATCTGACCAGCCCGCGTCTGGGAATATGACGCGATCACGGGCCTCGAGCCACCAGCCTGATGCCCACCTGGCCGCATCTTGAAGACGAAAGTTTCAACTTGTGAGTGACACAACCCACGACGGCGCCCTCGCCACAAGCAGGCCGCCGTCCGACGACGCGGGGCTGAGCCCCGCGGAGCTCGCCGGGAAGTACGGCCTCTCGGTCAGCGGCGCCCGGCCCCGCCTGGGCGAGTACGTACGGCAGCTCTGGGGCCGGCGCCACTTCATCATGGCCTTCTCCCGGGCCAAGCTGGTCTCTCAGTACAGCCAGGCGAAGCTCGGCCAGGTCTGGCAGGTGGCGACCCCGCTGCTGAACGCGGCCGTCTACTGGCTGATCTTCGGCCTGATCCTCGGCGCGGGCCGGGAGATGCCCAAGGGCGTCTACGTCCCGTTCCTGATGATGGGCATCTTCGTCTTCACCTTCACCCAGAGCTCGGTGATGGCGGGTGTCCGGGCGATCTCCGGGAACCTCGGCCTGGTGCGGGCGCTGCACTTCCCGCGCGCCTCCCTGCCGGTGTCCTTCTCGCTCCAGCAGCTCCAGCAGCTGCTGTACTCGATGATCGTCGTCTTCGTGATCGCCATCTGCTTCGGCAACTACCCGCAGCTCTCCTGGCTGCTGGTCGTCCCGACGCTGGCGCTCCAGTTCGTCTTCAACACCGGCCTCGCCATGATCTTCGCGCGGATGGGTTCCAAGACCCCCGACCTGGCGCAGCTGATGCCGTTCGTGATGCGTACCTGGATGTACGCCTCCGGCGTCATGTTCCCGATCGCGGTCTACCTCGAGGACCAGCCCCAGTGGATCAGCGACCTGCTGCTGTGGAACCCGGTGGCGATCTACATGGACCTGATCCGGTTCGCGCTGATCGACGAGTACGGCAGCAGCAACCTGCCTCCGCACGTGTGGGCCTTCGCGGTGGGCTGGGCCGTGGTGATCGGCATCGGCGGCTTCGTGTACTTCTGGAAGTCTGAGGAGCGTTACGGCCGTGGCTGACAACACTCGGGGGCGCATCCCCACCGTGATCGCGGACGGCGTCCACATCGTCTACCGGGTCAACACCGGCAGCGCCGGCAAGGGTGCGGCCACCGCCGCGCTCAGCAAGATCGTCCGCCGGAAGAAGGGCGACGCCCCGGGTGTCCGGCGGGTCCACGCCGTGCGCGGGGTCTCCTTCACCGCCTACCGCGGCGAGGCCATCGGTCTCATCGGTTCCAACGGCTCCGGCAAGTCGACCCTGCTGCGCGCCATCGCGGGCCTGCTGCCCTGCGAGGAGGGCAAGGTCTACACCGACGGCCAGCCCTCGCTGCTGGGTGTCAACGCGGCGCTGATGAACGACCTCACCGGCGAGCGGAACATCGTTCTCGGCGGTCTCGCGATGGGTATGAGCCGCGAGCAGATCAAGCAGCGCTACCAGAGCATCGTCGACTTCTCGGGCATCAACGAGAAGGGCGACTTCATCTCCCTGCCGATGCGTACCTATTCCTCCGGCATGGCGGCGCGCCTGCGCTTCTCCATCGCGGCGGCCAAGGACCACGACGTTCTGATGATCGACGAGGCCCTGGCCACCGGTGACCGCAGCTTCCAGGTGCGTTCGGAGGACCGGATCCGCGAACTGCGGCAGCAGGCCGGCACGGTCTTCCTGGTGAGCCACAACAACAAGTCCATCCGTGACACCTGCGACCGGGTGCTGTGGCTGGAGAAGGGCGAGCTCCTGATGGACGGGCCCACCGAGGAAGTCGTCTCGGCCTACGAGAAGGCCACCAACGGCTGACTCCGGGTCGCGCGGCGCCCTTCTTCCGGCGCTTTTCCGCTTCACCCGAAGGCCCCCGCCGCTCAGCGTGCGGGGGCCTTAAGTCTGTTCCCGAAGTGTGTTCTCGCATTTCGCGGCGACATTCGGTGGCGGAGCGAATACCCCGGAGGGCTCCGCGGCGTTCTACAGCGTAAGCTGAGGCGGTCCTCAATCGCGGCAAGAGGGGACGATTCCCCGCAGGTGAAGGGCTCTGGAGCCACCGGGGGAATCCCCGGGCGGCGTGTCCGAAATAGGATGTAATGGGTCGGCAGTGTAGAACGGGAGATGTGACGGCAATGGCTACGGGAATTCTCCGGCCCCCAGGCACAACGGCCGTCCCCGCCCCGGGCGGCGGGCGGTGACCCCGGGGTACGGCATCCGACCCCTGCCCGACACGGACCACGTGAGCGCCACCCTCGACAAGGCGACGGCGGAGAACTTCCCCGTCGCTCCCGTCTTCCTGCCCCGCGCCTGGCGCGACGGGCTGACGGCCGTCTACGGCTACGCCCGGCTCGTCGACGACATCGGCGACGGCGACCTCGCCCCCGGCGGCCGCGACGCCGTGCTCCTCGGTCTCGACCCCGCCGCGGTCGACGACCGGCCCGCCATGCTCGACGCCCTGGAGGCGGACCTGCATCGCGTGTTCGGCGGTACGGCCGGCCCGCCGCGCCACCCGCTGCTGCTCGCCCTCCAGCCCGTCGTACGGGCCCACGGCCTGACCCCCGAGCCGTTCCTCGGGCTCATCGAGGCCAACCGCCAGGACCAGCGCGTCGCGCGCTACGAGACGTACGCGGACCTGGTCGGCTACTGCGAGCTGTCCGCGAACCCGGTCGGCCGCCTGGTGCTCTCCCTCACCGGCACCAGCACCCCCGAACGGATCCGCCGCTCCGACGCCGTCTGCACCGCCCTGCAGATCGTCGAGCACATCCAGGACGTCGCCGAGGACCTCGGCCGCGACCGGATCTACCTGCCCGCCGAGGACATGCGCCGCTTCCACGTGACCGAGGCCGAGCTCGCGGCCCCGACCACCGGCGCGTCCGTTCGCTCCCTGATCGCATTCGAAAGCGAGCGCGCACGCGAGCTGCTGAATGAAGGCACCCCGCTCGTGGGTAGCGTGCACGGCAGACTCCGGCTGCTGCTCGCGGGCTTCGTGGGAGGGGGACGTGCGGCCCTGCGAGCCGTCACCGCCGCCGGTTTCGACGTACTCCCCGGCCCGCCCAAGCCCACCAGGAGCGGCCTGCTCCGCGAGGTGGCCGCCGTCCTGCGCACAGCGCCGAGAAAGGGGTGAGCCCGACCGTGGAGGGCCCCACACACGTGTCCGCACCGGTCCAGGCCGCCTACAGCTACTGCGAGGCCGTCACCGGTGCACAGGCACGCAACTTCGCCTACGGCATCCGGCTGCTGCCGAACGACAAGCGGCAGGCGATGTCCGCGCTGTACGCCTTCTCGCGGCGGGTCGACGACATCGGCGACGGCACATTGGCGCCCGAGGCCAAGTTCGCCCGGCTGGAGGAAACCCGCGCCCTGCTCGGGCGGGTCCGGGCCGAGGAGGTCGACGAGGACGACACCGACCCGGTCGCCGTCGCCCTCGCGCACGCCGCGCGCCGCTTCCCCATCCCGCTCGGCGGCCTCGACGAACTCATCGACGGGGTCCTGATGGACGTCCGCGGTGAGACGTACGAGACCTGGGACGACCTGAAGACCTACTGCCGCTGCGTGGCCGGCGCCATTGGGCGGCTCTCGCTCGGCGTGTTCGGCACGGTGAACGGCTCCGGCCTGGGCGCCTCCGACGCCGCGCGCGCGTCGGAGTACGCCGACACCCTCGGCCTCGCCCTGCAACTCACCAACATCCTGCGGGACGTTCGCGAGGACGCGGCCAACGGGCGCACCTACCTGCCCGCCGAGGACCTCGCCAAATTCGGCTGCTCGGACGGCTTCCGCAGCGACCGGATGCCCGCAGGCTCCGACTTCGCCGGGCTCGTCCACCACGAAGTCCGGCGCGCCCGGGCCCTGTTCGCCGAGGGCTACCGGCTGCTGCCGATGCTCGACCGGCGCAGCGGCGCCTGCGTGGCCGCCATGGCCGGTATCTACCGGCGCCTGCTGGACCGCATCGAGCGCGAGCCCGAGGCGGTGCTGCGGGGCCGCGTGTCGCTGCCGCCGCACGAGAAGGCGTACGTCGCCGTGCGCGGCCTGTCCGGCCTCGACGCGCGGACCGTCTCCCGCCAGAACACGCGGAGGCGGGGCTGATGACCGCGACGGCACACCCGCGGCAGCACCGCGGCCCCGCCGGGACCGGCCGGGTCCGGGCAACCACCGCGCGGGCGGCCGGGTCTCTCCCCGGGGACTTCGCACCGGGCGTGGCCGTGGCGCCCGCCATGGACGGTCCGGCCGGCCCGGAGGGCCACCGCAGCACGGGGGAGGGCGTGTGAACGGTATCGAGCAGCACGCCGTCGTCGTGGGCGGCGGACTCGCCGGGGTCACCACCGCCCTCGAACTCGCCGACGCCGGGCTCCGCGTCACCCTGATGGAGGGCCGCCCCCGGCTCGGCGGGCTCGCCTTCTCCTTCAAGCGCGGCGACCTCGACGTCGACAACGGCCAGCACGTCTACCTGCGCTGCTGCACCGCGTACCGGTGGTTCCTCGACCGCGTCGACGGCGCTGCCCTGGCCCCCCTGCAGGACCGGCTCGACGTCCCCGTCCTGGACGTCGCCCACCCCGGCGGCCCCCGCATGGGCCGGCTGCGCCGCAGCGCCCTGCCCGTGCCCCTGCACCTGGCCGGATCGCTCGCCCGCTACCCGCACCTGTCCCTCGCCGAGCGCCTCAGCGTCGGCCGCGCCGCCCTCGCGCTGCGCCGCCTGGACCCCACCGACCCGGCGCTGGACGGCCTGGACTTCGCGACCTGGCTCGGCCGCCACGGCCAGTCCCCCCGCACGATCGAGGCCCTGTGGGACCTCGTCGGCATCGCCACCCTCAACGCCACCGCCGAGCAGTCCTCACTGGGCCTGGCCGCCATGGTCTTCAAGACCGGCCTGCTCTCCGAGAACGGCGCCGCCGACATCGGCTGGGCCCGGGTACCGCTGGGCGAACTGCACGACACCCTCGCCCGCAAGGCGCTGGACGCGGCCGGTGTACGGACCGAGCTGCGCACCCGGGTCACCGACATCTCCCGCATGCCCGAGGGGGCTTGGCGGATCGACACCGAGGACGAGTCCCTGGAGGCCGGCACCGTCGTCCTCGCCGTCCCGCAGCGCGAGGCGCACGCCCTGCTGCCCGCCGGCGCCCTCCCCGACCCGGACAAGCTCCTGGACATCGCCGTCGCGCCCATCCTCAACGTCCACGTGGTCTACGACCGCAAGGTGCTCAAGCAGCCCTTCTTCGCTGCCCTCGGCTCCCCGGTGCAGTGGGTCTTCGACCGCACCGAATCCTCCGGACTCCCCGACGGCGGCCAGTACCTGGCGCTGTCCCAGTCCGTCGCCCAGGACGACATCGACGAGCCCGTCTCGGTCCTGCGCGCCAAGTACCTGCCCGAGCTGGAGCGGCTGCTGCCCGCCGCGCGCGGCGCCAAGGTACGGGACTTCTTCGTCACCCGGGAGCGGACGGCCACCTTCGCCCCCACCCCCGGCGTCGGCCGGCTGCGCCCCGGGGCGCGCACCGACACGCCGGGGCTCTTCCTTGCCGGTGCGTGGACTGCCACGGGCTGGCCCGCGACCATGGAGAGCGCCGTCCGGAGCGGACTGAGCGCGGCGCACGCAGCACTCGCCGCGCTCGGCCGCCACCGCGAACACCCTCTGCAGGAGGCGGCATGACGAGCACCATCAGCAGCACCGGCACCACCAGCACCACGAGCACAGCACGTACAGGAACAAGAGGAGAGCCAGTGAACCCGGGGAACCCGGCTGTCGAGAACACGGATGCCAGTGTGGGCACAGCCGGAGGGGGCGCGGAGAAGGCGGACACGATCGCTCTCCTGGAACGCGGCCGTACGCTGTCGACCCCCGCGCTCCGCGCCGCGGTCGACCGGCTCGCGGCGCCCATGGACACCGTCGCCGCCTACCACTTCGGCTGGATCGACGCCCAGGGCAACGTGGCGGACGGCGACGGCGGCAAGGCCGTGCGCCCCGCCCTCGCCCTGCTCTCCGCCGAGGCCGCGGGCGCCGCGGCCGAGGTCGGCATCCCGGGCGCCGTCGCCGTCGAGCTCGTGCACAACTTCTCGCTGCTGCACGACGACCTGATGGACGGCGACGAGCAGCGCCGCCACCGCGACACGGTGTGGAAGGTGCACGGTCCGGCCCTCGCCATCCTCGTCGGCGACGCCCTGTTCGCCCTCGCCAACGAGGTGCTGCTGGAGCTCGGCACCGTGGAGGCGGGCCGTGCGACCCGCAGGCTGACCACCGCCAGCCGCAAGCTCATCGACGGCCAGGCGCAGGACATCTCCTACGAGCACCGCGAGCGCGTCAGCGTCGAGGAGTGCCTGGAGATGGAGGGCAACAAGACCGGCGCCCTGCTCGCCTGCGCGGTCTCCATCGGCGCCGTGCTCGGCGGCGCGGACGACCGTACCGCCGACAAGCTGGAGGAGTACGGCTACCACCTGGGCCTCGCCTTCCAGGCCGTCGACGACCTGCTCGGCATCTGGGGCGACCCGGAGGCGACCGGCAAGCAGACCTGGAGCGACCTGCGCCAGCGCAAGAAGTCCCTGCCCGTGGTCGCCGCCCTCGCGGCCGGCGGGGAGGCCTCCGAGCAGCTCGCCGAACTGCTCGCCGCCGATGCCAAGAGCAGCGACTTCGAGAAATTCTCGGAGGAGGAGTTCGCGGCCCGCGCGGCCCTCATCGAGGCGGCCGGCGGCCGCCAGTGGACCGCCGACGAGGCGCGCCGCCAGCACGCCGTCGCGATCCGGGCCCTGGACGACGTCGACATGCCGCAGCGCGTGCGCGACCAGCTCGTGGCCCTCGCGGACTTCGTCGTCGTGCGCAAGAGGTGATCGCCACCCGACAGCGGATATGAATCGCGAGTCGCCGGCCGGCGCCGCCACCTGAACGTGGCGCGCACCGGCCGACGGCAGACCCCAGCACAGCACAGGACACTGTTCTAAGGGGAAGCCATGACAGCGACGACCGACGGCAGCGCCGAGGGCGCCGGCGCCGGCAGCGAATCCACCCCGGGGGCTGTGCCGCCCGGCCCGGCCGGCCGCGGTGCCGGCCTGGCCGCCGGCCCCCCGGCACCGCCACCGCCACCGCCGCCTGCCCGGACCGGCATGAGCGGCCCGCGAGCCGAGTACGGACCACCGGGCGGGCCACCCGGCCTGCTCGGCCGCCCGCTGCGCCCCGCGGCCGGCCCGGTGACCGGGCGCGCGGCAGCCCTGGCGCCCCCCTCGGCGGGCCGGGACACGGCCCGGACCGCGGGTCGGGCCACCGCGGACCTGCGCCGGCCGCCGGACGGCATCCGGCCGGGGGTGTACGAGGCCGCCGCGCGCGCCACCCGGAACCTGCTGGAGCGCCAGGACCCCGAGGGCTGGTGGAAGGGCGACCTGGAGACCAACGTCACCATGGACGCGGAGGACCTGCTGCTGCGGCAGTTCCTCGGCATCCGGGACGAGGCCACCACGCGCGCCGCCGCCCTGTTCATCCGGGGCGAGCAGCGGGAGGACGGCACCTGGGCCACCTTCCACGGCGGACCGCCCGAACTGTCCGCCACCATCGAGGCCTACGTCGCGCTCCGCCTGGCCGGGGACGCGCCGGACGCCCCGCACATGAGCCGCGCCTCGGCCTGGATCCGGGCCCACGGCGGGATCGCCGCCGCCCGCGTCTTCACCCGGATCTGGCTGGCCCTCTTCGGCTGGTGGAACTGGGACCACCTGCCCGAGCTCCCGCCCGAGCTGGTCTTCCTGCCGCCCTGGGTGCCCCTGAACATCTACGACTTCGGCTGCTGGGCCCGCCAGACCATCGTGCCGCTCACCGTGGTCTCCGCGCTGCGCCCGATCCGCCCGGCCCCCTTCGCCCTGGACGAGCTGCACGCCGACGCGAGGGTGCCCGAACCGGCCCGCAGACTCGCCCCGCTGACCAGCTGGGACGGCGCCTTCCAGCGGATGGACAAGGCCCTGCACATCTACCGGCGGTTCGCCCCGCGCCGCCTGCGGAAGGCCGCGATGGCCAGCGCCGGCCGCTGGATCATCGAACGCCAGGAGAACGACGGCTGCTGGGGCGGGATCCAGCCGCCCGCCGTGTACTCGGTCATCGCCCTGCACCTGCTCGGCTACGACCTGGGACATCCGGTGATGCGCGCCGGACTGGAGTCACTGGAGCGCTTCGCGGTGTGGCGCGAGGACGGCGCCCGGATGATCGAGGCCTGCCAGTCACCGGTGTGGGACACCTGCCTCGCCGCGATCGCCCTGGCCGACGCGGGCCTGCGCCCCGACCACCCGGCGCTGGTCAAGGCCGCCGACTGGATGCTGGGCGAGGAGATCGTCCGCAGCGGGGACTGGGCGGTGCGCCGGCCCGGGCTCGCCCCCGGCGGCTGGGCGTTCGAGTTCCACAACGACACCTACCCCGACATCGACGACACCGCCGAAGTGGTCCTGGCCCTGCGCCGGGTCAAGCACCCGGACCCGGCCCGGGTCGAGGCGGCCATCGCCCGCGGGGTGTCCTGGAACCTCGGCATGCAGTCGAGGAACGGGGCCTGGGGCGCCTTCGACGCCGACAACACCAGTCCCTTCCCGAACAAGCTGCCCTTCTGCGACTTCGGGGAGGTGATCGACCCGCCCTCGGCCGACGTCACCGCCCACGTGGTGGAGATGCTCGCCTTCGAGGGCCGGGCCGGCGACGCCCGGACCCGGCGCGGCATCTCCTGGCTGCTCGCCGAACAGGAGCCGTTCGGCGGCTGGTTCGGCCGATGGGGCACCAACTACGTCTACGGGACCGGCTCGGTGGTCCCCGCCCTCACCGCCGCGGGCCTGGCCCTGGGGCATCCCGCGATCCGGCGGGCCGTGCGCTGGCTGGAGTCCGTACAGAACGAGGACGGCGGGTGGGGCGAGGACCAGCGCTCCTACAAGGACCCGTCCTGGGCCGGGAAGGGCGCCTCCACCGCCTCGCAGACCGCATGGGCGCTGATGGCCCTGCTGTCGGCCGGCGAGCGGGAGGGCAAGGCCGTCGAGCGGGGCATCGCCCACCTGGTGGAGACCCAGCGGGAGGACGGTACCTGGGACGAGCCGTACTTCACCGGCACCGGCTTCCCCTGGGACTTCTCCATCAACTACCACCTGTACCGGCAGGTGTTCCCGCTCACCGCACTCGGCCGCTACCTGTACGGGGAACCGTTCGCCCCGGCCGGGGAGGCGTGATGGCCGCCGCGGGCGGGGCGCCGGGACCCGACCCGCTGCTGGTGGCCTGCGCGCTGCGCATCGAGCAGGCCGCGCTGCGCAGCACCGGACCCGGCCGCGGCCGCGGATCGGCCGGCGGGCACACCCTGCTGCGCACCGGGATGGGCCCGAGCGCGGCCGAGCGGGCCGTCGGCCGGGCACTGGACCGGCCGGGGATGGAACGGGCCGCCGTCCTCGCCACCGGGTTCTGCGCCGGGCTGGTCCCCGGCATGCACCCCGGTGACCTGGTCGTCGCCGAGCAGACCCGCGACCCGCAGGGGAACGTCACCTGCACCGGCAGCGCCCTGCTCGCCGATGCACTGGCCCGGGCCACCCCGGGCCGCACCGTGCACACCGGGGTGCTGACCGGGTCCGACCACGTAGTCCGCGGCCAGGAGCGCGCGCAGCTGCGCGCCACCGGCGCGATCGCGGTCGACATGGAGTCCGCGGCCACCCTGTGGGCCGCCACCCGGGGCGGTGGCCGCCCGGTTGCGGCCGTCCGGGTGATCGTGGACGCTCCGGAGCACGAGCTCGTCCGTATCGGCACGGTTCGCGGGGGAATATCGGCCTTCCGTGTCCTGCGTGCCTTACTGCCTGCGTTTCATGAATGGCACCGTTCGTTGCTGCTCCCCAGGAGGTGAGCCAGATGGCCATGCCGCTGCGCCAGTCCATCAGGGTCGGGACGTATCTTCTCGAACAGAAGCTCCGCAAGCGCGAGAAGTTCCCCCTGATCGTCGAACTGGAACCGCTCTACGCCTGCAACCTGGCCTGTGAGGGGTGCGGGAAGATCCAGCACCCGGCCGGGGTGCTCAAGCAGCGCATGCCGGTCGCACAGGCGGTCGGCGCCGTGCTGGAATCCGGTGCGCCCATGGTGTCCATCGCGGGCGGCGAGCCCTTGATGCACCCGCAGATCCACGAGATCGTCCGGCAGTTGGTGGCGCGCCGGAAGTACGTGTTCCTCTGCACCAACGCGATGCTGCTGCGCAAGAAGATCGAGAAGTTCACCCCCTCCCCGTATTTCGCCTTCGCCGTGCACATCGACGGCCTGCGCGAACGCCACGACGAGTCGGTGGCCAAGGAAGGCGTCTTCGACGAGGCGGTGGCCGCCATCAAGGAGGCGAAGAGGCGCGGGTTCCGGGTGACGACGAACTCCACCTTCTTCAACACCGACACCCCGCAGACGATCATCGAGGTGCTCAACTACCTCAATGACGACCTCCAGGTCGACGAAATGATGATCTCGCCCGCCTACGCCTACGAAAAGGCTCCCGACCAGGAGCACTTCCTCGGCGTCGAGCAGACCCGGGAACTCTTCAGGAAGGCCTTCGCCGGCGGCAACCGGCGGCGCTGGCGGCTCAATCACTCCCCGCTCTTCCTGGACTTCCTGGAAGGAAAGGCCGATTTCCCCTGCACGGCCTGGGCCATTCCGAATTACTCCCTCTTCGGCTGGCAGCGCCCCTGCTATCTGATGAGCGACGGCTACGTACCGACGTACCGCGAGCTCATCAACGACACCGACTGGGACAAGTACGGCCGCGGAAAGGACCCGCGCTGCGCGAACTGCATGGCGCACTGCGGCTACGAGCCCACCGCCGTCCTCGCCACCATGGGCTCCCTCAAGGAGTCCCTGCGCGCGGCCCGGGAGACGATCGCCAGCAACCGGAACAAGTCGGTATGACCGCGCGGCCACCGGAGGAGGAGGGCGGCCGGGGCAAGGGCTTCGACCTCGGCGCCCTGCTGGCCGAGCGCGGCGCGGAGCGCTACGAGCTGCACGCCCGGTACCTCAACCACCAGCTGCCCCGGATGCTGCACACCATCGGCTTCGACAAGGTCTACGAGCGGGCCGAGGGAGCACACTTCTGGGACGCCGAGGGCAACGACTACCTGGACATGCTGGCCGGTTTCGGGGTGATGGGGCTGGGCCGCCACCACCCGGTGGTCCGCCGCGTCCTGCACGACGTGCTGGACGCCCAGCTCGCCGACCTCACCCGGTTCGACTGCCAGCCGCTGCCCGGCCTGCTGGCCGAGAAGTTGCTGTCGTACAGCCCTCACCTGGACCGGGTCTTCTTCGGCAACAGCGGCACCGAGGCCGTGGAGACGGCCCTGAAGTTCGCCCGGTACGCCACCGGGCGCCCCCGGGTCCTCTACTGCGACCACGCCTTCCACGGGCTGACCACCGGCTCCCTCTCGGTGAACGGGGAGAGCGGCTTCCGCGACGGCTTCGCGCCGCTGCTGCCCGACACCGGGATCACGCTCGGGGACCTCGGGGCCCTGGAGCGTGAGCTGAAGCGCGGGGACGTGGCCGCCTTCGTCGTCGAGCCGATCCAGGGCAAGGGGGTGCTGGCCGCCCCGCCCGGGTTCCTGCTCGCCGCGCAGGAGATGCTGCACCGGCGGGGGGCGCTGCTGATCGCCGACGAGGTGCAGACGGGCCTCGGACGTACCGGGGACTTCTACGCGTACCAGCACGAGCCGGGTGTGGAGCCGGACCTGGTGTGCGTGGCGAAGGCACTCTCGGGCGGCTACGTGCCGGTCGGCGCGACCCTGGGCAAGGACTGGATCTTCAAGAAGGTCTACTCGTCCATGGACCGGGTCCTCGTGCACTCGGCGAGCTTCGGCTCCAACGCCCAGGCGATGGCGGCGGGCCTCGCGGTGCTGTCCGTCATGGAGGACGAGGAGGTCGTCGCGAACGCCCGGGCCATGGGCGATTTGCTGCGCGGCCGGCTCGCCGCGCTGGTGGACGAGTACGAGCTGCTGCACGAGGTGCGGGGGCGCGGACTGATGATCGGCATCGAGTTCGGCCGGCCGTCCTCGCTGGGCCTGCGCAGCCGGTGGACCATGCTCCAGGCGGCCCGCAAGGGGCTCTTCGCGCAGATGGTCGTGGTGCCGCTGCTCCAGAAGCACCGGATCCTCACCCAGGTCTCCGGGGATCACCTGGAGGTGATCAAGCTGATCCCGCCGCTGATCGTGGACGAGCGGGACGTGGACCGGTTCGTCGGAGCGTTCCGCGAGGTCATGGACGAGGCGCACGGTGGGTCCGGGCTGATCTGGGACTTCGGCAGGACGCTGGTGAAGCAGGCCGTCGCCACGCGCTGACGGCCCGCCGACCCCGGGGGGGAACCGGTCCGGAGCGGTTCCCCGCCGCGTCAGACCAGCAGCCGGTCCCGCAACCGGTCGAGGGTCTCGGGCCGCAGCCCGAGGCCGTCCGCCAGGTAGCGGTCCACGCCGCCCCAGATCTCGTCGATGGTGTCGAAGGCGGCCATCAGGTACTCGGCGCGGGCGTCGAAGAGCGGCGCGAGCAGCTCCATCACCTCGGGGGAGCGCTCGCCCGCCGACTCGCCGGTGCGGCGCACGCGGTAGCGGCGGTGCGGCGCGTTCGACTCCAGGTAGTCCGTCACGATCGCCTCGCGCTCGACGCCGAGCGCGAGCAGGGTGACGGCGATCGACAGGCCGGCCCGGTCCTTGCCGGCCGCGCAGTGCATGAGCGCGGGGACGCTGTCCTCGGCGAGGGCGTGCACGACCCGGCCGTGCTCGGCGGTGCGCTGCCGGATGATCGCGCGGTACGAGTTCGACATCCGGGCCGCCGCCTTTCCGTCGCCCAGGATCTCGCGCAGCTGGACGAGGTCGCCGTCGCGGACCAGCCGCCAGAACTCCCGACCGTCGGCCGGGTCCGAGAGCGGGATGTTGACGTTGCGGACGCCGGGCAGGTCGACGTCGGGACCCTCCAGCGCGTGGTCGGCGCCGTTGCGGAAGTCGAAGACGGTGTGGAGGCCGAGCGAGGAGAGGAACTCTGCGTCGCTTTCGGTGGCATGCGCGAGATGTCCGCTTCGGAACAGTCGTCCTGTCATGACCGTTCGGCCATTAGAAGTCGGCAATCCGCCTACATCGCGGAAATTGCGCACTCCGGTCAGCTCCGGCTCCTGTATCTGCTGGGTCAAAACAACTCCTCCGCCACGCCTGGGTCCTCTGTCCGAATTACACTACTTGGCGCCAACTTGCCATATCCGGACGAGAGATCGGGAACGTCCCCGTGAGCCAGATCATACGGTGACCGTGAGTGCCTGATCGCTAAAGCCGAATCGCCCGGTCGGAGCGGCTGTTGGCGGTCGGGAATGGACGGAGGGTGACCGGAATTCCATCGGTCTCTGATGCCTGTTATTCCGTCAGCGAATTCACGGCTTGTTCCGCGCGGCTGCCAGGGATTACCTTCGCGATCGATCCGGGCGGACCGCCAAATCCTGCCGCCTCCCGGAAACCGCATCCGACCTAATTTCGCGCGGCAGGAGCGGGGGAACCAGGTAAGCCGCCGGCCCGGAGATCCTTCTCCGGGACGGCTCGGGGTGAAGTCGTTCATGTCCCGTACATGTACGGCCGGACATCTCCAGTCCGAACCCGACAGCTCACCTCGCAGGCGCCGGAGAGGAATTCGTCATGCCTGCAAAGGGTAAGCACCGCCGTCCCAAGTCCCTCTCCCTTTCCCGCGGTTTCGCCGTCGCCGGAACCGGTGGCGCGGCCCTCGCGCTGCCGCTGATCGGCGCCGCCGGCGCCCACGCGGCCGGTGCTCCGGCTGTCGCTCCCGCCGTGGCCCCCGTCGTGGCCGCGCAGGTCCCGGTCGCGCTGCAGGCCACGCCCGCCGCCGCCGTGCAGGCCGCGCCGTCCGTCTACACGGTCGTGCCGGGCGACTACCTCTCCAAGATCGCCGCGGAGCGCCACCTGTCCGGCGGCTGGGAGCAGCTCTACGCCGACAACCGCGAGGCCGTCGGCGGCAACCCGTCGCTGATCCACCCGGGCCTGAAGCTGGACCTCGGCGGTGCGGGCGAGGCGTCCGAGGCGGAGGCCGCCCCCGAGGCCGATGCGAAGCCGGCCGCGCAGGCCGAGCCGAACCCGGCCCGCAAGCAGGCCGAGAAGCCCGCCCGGGCGCAGCGGGAAGCCCCCGCCGAGGCTCCGGCGGAAGCCCCCGCCGAGGCTCCGGCCGCGCCGCAGTCGGCCGCCGCCTTCGTGTCCCCGGTCAGCGGCGGGATCTCCACCCAGTACAAGGTCGCGGGCAGCATGTGGTCCTCCGGCTACCACACCGGCGTCGACTTCATCGCCGGCTCGGGCACCAGCGTCAAGGCGGTGGGCGCGGGCACCGTGGTCTCCGCAGGCTGGAGCGGCTCGTACGGCAACGAGGTCGTCATCCGCCACGCGGACGGCAAGTACTCCCAGTACGCCCACCTGTCCCAGCTCTCCGTCTCCTCCGGCCAGAGCGTCACCGCGGGCCAGAGCATCGGCCTCTCCGGATCCACCGGAAACTCGACCGGCCCGCACCTCCACTTCGAGATCCGCACGAGCCCGTCCTACGGTTCGGACATGGACCCGATCGCCTACCTCCGCTCGAAGGGTGCGAGCCTCTGACGGCACCCGCCGTCGGACCGCCGACACGCGTGAGGCCGGGACCCGAGGGGGTCCCGGCCTTACGCGTACTTATTCCTTATCCCCTGCGTGGTATAGATCACGGTCCGTCAACCCCTCATTACGTTGGCGTAGGTTGGTTACGGGAGTGAAGTATGGGTTCCCGTGGCAGCGACGACGACGAAACTCAAGACCATCGGCTCGTACGCGGCGATCGGGGACAGCTTCACCGAAGGCGTGGGAGACCCGGGACCCGGGGACTCGTATCTCGGCTGGGCGGACCGGCTCGCCGTACTCCTGGCGGATCAGCGCGAGGAGCACGACTTCCGATATGCGAATCTGGCGGTGCGGGGGAAGCTCCTCGACCAGATCGTGACCGACCAGCTTCCGCGGGCCAAGGCCCTCGCACCGGACCTGGTGACCTTCTGCGCGGGCGGCAACGACATCATCCGGCCCGGGACCGACCCGGACGACGTGGCGGAGCGCTTCGAGGCCGCCGTGGCCGACCTGACCGGGGCGGTGGGCCACGTCATGATCACCACGGGCTTCGACACCCGGGGAGTGCCGGTGCTCAAGCACCTCCGCGGCAAGGTCGCGACGTACAGCGCGCACGTGCGCGCCATCGCCGACCGCTACGACTGCCCGGTGCTCGACCTCTGGTCGCTGAAGTCCGTACAGGACCGGCGGGCCTGGGACACGGACCGGCTGCACCTCTCGCCCGAGGGGCACACGCGGGTCGCGCTGCGCGCGGCGCAAGTGCTCGGCCTGGAGGTGCCGGCCGATCCGGACCAGCCGTGGCCCCCGCAGCGGCCGCGCGGCTCGGTGGACGTGACTCGGGACAACGTCCAGTGGGCCCGCGAGCACCTCGTGCCGTGGATCGGCCGGCGGCTGCGCGGGGAGTCCTCCGGGGACCACGTGGAGGCGAAGCGGCCGGACCTGCTGCCGCTGTAGCAGGGTCGGGAGCCGCAAGCGGAATCCTTCGGGGCCGATGTGCGTTGGGATGGTCGTAGACCGACGACCATCCTGACCCCATCCTCCCTGGAGGCGCTTTGACCGGCTCCCGTCCCTTGCGTCCGCGGCTGCGCGCCCTGCGGCCCGAAGCCTTCGGTGCGGACCCGTCCGGCGCCCGGCTGGAGCGGATCCGCCGCTCGCCGAACTTCGCCGACGGCGTCTTCCAGAACCCGGTCGGGGCCCGGAACAGGCCCTCGGGTTCGATGGCGGAGTTCGCCAAGATCTACTTCCATCGCGAGCAGCGGGTCCGGCGCAGCCCCGCCGCGCCGATCCCGGTCCATCCGACGACCCTCGCGGACCTGGCGAAGCCGCCGCTCAGCGGCCTGCGGATGACCTGGATGGGGCACTCCAGCGTGCTCGCGGAGATCGACGGACGCCGGGTGCTGTTCGACCCGGTGTGGGGCGAGCGGTGCTCACCCTTCCCCTTCGCCGGCCCCAAGCGGCTCCACCCGGTGCCGGTCCCGCTGGCCGCGCTGGGCCCGGTCGACGTCGTGGTCATCTCGCACGACCACTACGACCACCTCGACCTGCCGACGATCAAGGAACTGGCCGGTACGGACACGGTCTTCGCCGTTCCGCTGGGCGTCGGCGCGCACCTGGAGCGGTGGGGCGTACCGGCGGACCGGCTGCGCGAGCTGGACTGGAACGAGAGCACCAAGATCGCCGGTCTCACCCTCACGGCGACCCCCGCCCGGCACTTCTGCGGCCGCGGCCTGCGCAACCAGCAGCACACGCTGTGGGCGTCCTGGGTCGTCGCGGGCGACGAGCACCGGGTCTACCACAGCGGGGACACCGGCTACTTCCCCGGATTCCAGGAGATCGGCGCCGCGCACGGGCCCTTCGACGCCACGATGATCCAGATCGGCGCCTATTCGGAGTACTGGCCCGACATCCACATGACGCCCGAGGAGGGCATGCGCGCCCACCTCGACCTGCAGGGCGGCACCCCGCACGGCACGATGCTGCCGATCCACTGGGGCACCTTCAACCTGGCCCTGCACCCGTGGGACGAGCCGGGCGAGGGCACGCTGACCGCCGCCGAGGGCGCGGGAGCGGCGATCGCACTGCCGATCCCGGGCCAGCCCTTCGAGCCCGGCGGCGCCGGCGCCCCGCACACACCGTGGTGGCGGCCCTTCGTCGCCGGGGAGGCGGCGGGCGGCCGGGTCGACGGTCCCTCGTCCGTGCCTCCGCTGGGAGCCGGGGCCGTGGCGGGGACGGCGGCGCGCGTGGGGTCCGCGGCAGCCGGTGGACACGAGAAGCCGGAGTCCGTCGGGTCGTAGCCGACCGCACGGACGCGAACGACGGCCGCCCCGGCACATCGGGGCGGCCGTCGTTCGCTCGGCCGGTCGCTCGGCCGGTCCGTCGGCCGGTCGGTCGGTCAGGCCCGTCCGCCGGTCGTCCCGGCCCGTCCGCCGGTCGTCCGGACCCGTCCGCCGGTCCCCCGTGGGGCGGCGCCGGGGCGGTCGCCCGGGCCCGACCGGCGCATTCGGGCTGCTGTACGAGCGCTCCACCGGGAGCGGGAAGCACCCCCGCGAAGTTCGCCAACTGGCATTCCTGGGTGTGGCGGTGGGGTCTAGCGTGGGTATTCGGTGATCAACACCGGGCCCCGGGAACGCTGGGGGCCGGGCCCCACGTACCGAGGACGCCCATGTCCGGACTCCGCGCAGCCCGCCACGCCCCGTCGAGACACGCCGTCACCGGTCCCGGCCGGCAGATACGCCCCCAGCTGGTGCGCGCCTCCGTACTGCCCACGCTCGCCGCCGGGCTCAGCGGCGCCGCCGCGGTGATCTTCACTCTTCAGCTCGGCGGCGGAGCCGGCGGGCGCGACGCCCGGCTGTGGCCGGTGCTCACCGGCTGCGCCCTCCTCGTCGTCGCTGCCCTGGCGGCCGCCCTGCTCGGGGCCCAGCGCTCCGCCAAGGCCGTACGGGACCGGTGCGAGGCGCTGCGCCGGTCCAGCGTGCGCGGCCGCCACGAGCTGCGCACGGCCGCCGACCGGCTGGAGCGGGGCGAGACGCCGCCCCGCCCCGTGCGCGGTGGCCCGAGTTCGCCGCCGCCCGGCGGGGACCCGGCCGGCCTGGACGAGTTCTGGCTGCTGTCCCAGGAACTGCGCACGGCCCGTGAACAGGCGCACACGACCGTGCTGCGGCTGGCGGGACCGGTCACCCCGTCCGACAGCGAGCGCAAGGTCGAGGTCTTCGTCAACCTCGCGCGCCGCCTCCAGTCCCTCGTGCACCGCGAGATCGCGCTGCTCGACGACCTGGAGGACACGGTCGAGGACCCGGACCTGCTCAAGGAGCTCTTCCACGTCGATCACCTCGCCACCCGCATCCGCCGCCACGCCGAGAACCTCGCCGTGCTGGGCGGCGCCGCCTCCCGGCGCCAGTGGACCAGGCCCATCGACCTGAGCGAGGTGCTCCGCTCCGCGGTCGCCGAGGTCGAGCAGTACACCCGGGTCAAGGTCGTGCCTCCGGCCGGCGGCAGCGTGCGCGGGCACGCCGTCGCGGACGTGGTGCACCTGCTGGCCGAGCTCGTCGAGAACGCCACGGTGTTCTCCGCCCCCGACACGGACGTGGTGCTGCGCGCCGAGCGGGTCACCGCCGGGATCGCAGTCGAGGTGGAGGACCGGGGGCTCGGCATGCCCCCCGAGGAACAGCACCGGATGAACGCCCTGCTCGGCGACCCGGACCAGATCAGCGTCCGGCACCTGCTCGCGGACGGACGGATCGGCCTGTTCGTGGTGTCGGCACTGGCCCGCCGGCACGGGATCGCCGTCGAGCTCAAGTCCAACATCTACGGCGGTGTGCTCGCCGTGCTGGTGCTGCCGCAGGAACTGCTCGGCGCCGAGGCGCCGACCGCGGCCGACGCGGCCGGGGGTTCACGGGCCACCTCGTGGGGGACCGGGCAGGGGGCGGCGGCGCCGCCGCTGGAGCCGGTCCGTATGCCCCTGCCGGGGCACGAGCCGTTGCGGCCGGCACCGGCACCCGTCGCCGTATCCGCACCCGCTCCCCTGGTGGAACCGGCGCCCCTGGTCGTGCCCTCCCCGCGAACCGGTCCCGATCCCACGTCCGCTCCCGGGGCCATGACCTGGTCGGCGCCCGCTGCCGATCCGCGGGCCGAGCCCGCACCGGTTCCGCCCACCCGGGAGGGCGCCGGGGCGGTGGCCTGGTCGGCCCCGGAGCCGGCGGCCGGACCCGCACCCGGCGGGCCCGACACGGGCGACCGGCCGTCGCTGCCCCGGCGACGTGCCCAGGAGCACCTCGCGCCCCAGCTGCGGGAGGCACCCGCTCCCCGGCGGGCCCCGGACCCCGAGCCGCCCGTGCACGACCCCGGCCTGATGGCCGCCTTCCAACGGGGCTTCGGTCTCGCCCAGTCGGAGAACCAGGCATGACCCCGACCCCTCACCTCATCAGCAAGGAGCGCACCCCCATGGGCGGCGAAGTGGCGACGACGACCGGCGGCCGGCTCTCGGATCTCGACTGGCTGCTCAGCGGCCTGGTGCAGCGCGTGCCGTACACGCGCAGCGCCGTACTCCTCACCGCCGACGGGCTCGTGACCTGCGTGCACGGGCTGGACGCCGACAGCGCCGACCATATGGCGGCCCTCGCGTCCGGGCTGTACTCGCTGGGCCGCAGCGCGGGCTCCCGCTTCGCGGACGGCGCCGAAGTGCGTCAGGTCGTGGTCGAACTCGACACCGCGCTCGTCTTCGTCTCCGCCGCCGGATCGGGCACCTGCCTGGCGGTCCTCGCGGACCGGGAGGCCGACGCCGGGGTGCTCGGCTACGAGATGGCGATGCTGGTCAAGAGCGTACGTCCGTACCTGGCGGCCCCGCCGCGGCGGCCCGTCGCCGACGCGGAGCGATGAGGGTCCGCGGGACGGGGGTTCACACGAAGGGACGGGACACACCGTGGCTCGACGACTCGGCGGGCCGGGTGATGCGCCCGTACACCGCCAGCGGGGGGCGGACCAGGCCGGGGATCGCGCTCGACCTGCTCTCGCTGGTGACCGCGACCGGGGTGCGGCCGCGCATCCCGCTCGGCGCGGAGCACACGCTCGCGCTGCGGACGTGCGCGGGCTCCGCCACCGTCACCGTCGCCGAGGTGGCCGGGCAGCTGCGGCTGCCGGCCGTGGTGGTGAAGGTACTGCTGTCCGATCTGATGGAACACGGGGCCGTCATGGCGCAGGCGCCGCGGTTCCCGGGCAGCGGATCGTTCGCCGCCGATGACCGGTCCCTGCTCCTGGCGGTGCTCGATGGCCTACGCCGACGACTGTGACGCCCCGGCATCCGCAACCGCCCCCGGATCTCCGCCCGCGACGCTGAAGATCCTGGTCGCGGGCGGGTTCGGGGCGGGCAAGACCACCTTCGTGGGCGCGGTGAGCGAAATCGAACCGCTCAGCACGGAGGAACTGATCGGCGGCCTCGGCGCGAGCGCCGACCCGCTGCACGGAGTCGAGGGCAAGACCACGACCACGGTCGCCCTCGACTTCGGCCGGATCACCCTCGACCGGCGCCATGTGCTCTACCTCTTCGGCACGCCCGGGCAGCACCGCTTCTGGTTCCTCTGGGAGGAGTTGTGCGCGGGAGCGCTCGGGGCGGTGGTGCTCGCCGACACCCGCCGGCTGGCCGACTGCTTCCCCGCCGTGGACTTCTTCGAGCGGCGCGGGATCGCTTTCGTCGTCGCCGTCAACGAGTTCGACGGCGCTGACCGCTACCGGCCGGACGAGGTCCGCGAGGCGGTGGGGATCGGGCCCGAGGTGCCGGTCGTACGGTGCGACGCGCGCCTGACCAGCTCAGGGACGGGGACGCTGGCCGCCCTCGTCCGTCATCTGTTGTGCATGTCGTCAGTCAGCTCTTCGTCTTCGGAGTCGAGGGAACCGCCATGACGTACTACGAATCGACCGGACACCTGCTGCTCACGCCGGTGGACCGGGAGGCGCCCGCACGCGCCGTCCGGCTGCGCGAGCTGGGCCTGGGGGAGCGTACCGACGTCGAACTGGACGCGTTCGCCCGGCGCGTCGCCGACACGCTCGGCGCACCGTACGCGGGGGTCAACTTCGTCGGCGAGGAACGGCAGTTCTTCGCCGGGATGCACCACGGCGCCGAGGCCCCGGCCAGCGGCTACCCGGCCCGGGTGCTGGCCCGGGACCACGGCTACTGCCCGCATGTCGTGGTGCGGCGGCGGGCGCTGGTGCTGGAGGACGTACGGGACTTCGCGCGCTTCGCGGGCAACGCGGTCGTGGACGGGAGCGGGGTGCGGACGTACGTGGGCGCGCCGCTCCTGGACCGGCGCGGGATCGTCCTGGGCACGGTGTGCGCGGTGGACGTGGTGCCGCGGCGGTGGGGGACCGACGGGCTCGCCACCGTGAAGGCGCTGGCGGCGGACCTGGTGGCGCTGGTGCACGCACGCGAGGACCGGGGGCAGGTCCCCGGGACGGTCGCGGGGGAGGACCGGCGGGGGTGAGCCGGTTTGTCGGTGGCGGGCGCTACGGTCCCCGGACATGGGTTCACCGGTGGCTGGAGAGGAGTCTCGGGGATGGCCACAACCGCGCAGGACGTCCGCCTGATCGCGCTGTCGCTCCCGGACAGCACGGAGAAGCTCGCCTGGGGCATGCCGACCTTCCGGGTCGGCGGGAAGATCTTCGTCTCGCTGGCCGACGACGACACCACGATCGGGGTGAAGTGCCCCAAGGAGGACCGGGCGGAGCTGATCGCGGCCGAGCCGGAGAAATTCTTCCTGCGCGCCGGCCACGACGACAACTACGCCTGGATCCGGGTCCGGCTGGCGGCGCTGCAGCATGCCGACGAGCTGCGCGCCATCCTGATCGACTCCTGGCTCCAGGCGGCTCCCAAGCGCCTGATCGCAGCCCATCCGGAGCTGACCGACGGCGCGGGCCGAGGCGGGGGCTGAGCCGCGGGCTGAGCCGCGGGCTGAGCCGCGGGCTGAGCCGCGGGCGCCGTCGCCCGCCCGCGGCCGAACGGTCCGGCGCCGAAAACGGTCACGGTTTGAGGAAGGGCCGTGACGGAGGTCCGTTTTGCGCATTCCGCCATCAGTGGGCCCGCCACGCATCGGCTAGCCTCCCGAAGTGAAACTGACCGAACGCTTGTCTTCCCGGCGTGTCGCGCGCGAAGCGGCCGAGGGTGGAACCCGTGCCGCCGCATCGAGGCTCGGCTGGCTGGACGCACTCCGTGGGATCGCGGCACTCACCGTCGTCGTGCACCACCTGGGGCTGCCGCTCTCCTGGGTGCCCCACGGCAGCCGCCTGCCGTACTA
Source organism: Streptomyces sp. NPDC097617 (assembly GCF_044761485.1). Taxonomy (NCBI): domain Bacteria; kingdom Bacillati; phylum Actinomycetota; class Actinomycetes; order Kitasatosporales; family Streptomycetaceae; genus Streptomyces; species Streptomyces sp. NPDC097617. Next base: position 36,727 of record NZ_JBIWCL010000012.1, on the reverse strand, counting down.
CCTGCACCCCGGGATCTTCGGCGTCATGCTGTTCTTCCTGGTGAGCGGATACATCATCCCCGCCTCGCTGGAGAGACGCGGCGACATACGCGGGTTCTGGGTGAGCCGTCTCTTCCGGATCTATCCGGTCGTCATCGTCACCCTGGTGGGCTCGCTGCTGGTCCTGCCCCGTGCGTACACCGTGGTGGCGAACTGGAACTACCAGCATCCGATGCTCACGGCCGTCGGCAACGCGCTCATGATCCAGGACCTGATCGGCGTCACGAACGTCCTCGGGGTGATGTGGACCCTCGCCTACGAGATGGTCTTCTACTACTTCGTGACGGCGCTGTTCGTACTGGGCTGGCACCGCAGGAGCGCGCCCATCGCGGTCGGCTTCGCCGCGGTGGCCCTGCTGCTCGGAGGATGGGCCTCCGTCGGGCTGATCACCGTGGATGTGACGGCCACCCGGCACCTGGCGCTGGCCTGCGCCACCGTCGTGGTGATGGCGATGGCGTGCATCATGACCGGGAAGGCGGCCCTGATCAGGATGGGGGCGCTGCTCCTCGGCGGGCTGGGGCTCCTGCTGATCACCCTCAACAGCCGGGCCACGTTCTTCGAGACGATGATGATCTTCGCGACCATGTTCTCGGGCACCGTCCTGTACCGCCTGGAGCACGGCCAGATCGACCGCGCCCAGGCCGCGCTGACCTGTGCCTTCGTCATCGTCTGCGGCTTCCTCGTCGGATACATGTACAACCACGGCACGGCCCTGTGGCGGACCTGGAGCGACTCCTGGATGGCGTGGTCCTTCGCCTACGTCGCCGCGTGGGCGGTCTTCCTCGGCGGCATGCTGCTCCGCAAGCGCAGGTTCCCCCGCTGGCTGACCATGCTCGGTGCGATCAGCTACTCGCTCTACCTCCTGCACAACCCGGTGATCCACGCGATGGGCTGGATGCTGCGGGGGCGCGGGCCCATCGAGAGCTGGACGGGCCGGCTGCTGCTGCTGGGCGCCTTCATGGGCGCACTGGTGCTGCTCAGCTACCTCAGCTACCGGCTGGTGGAGCTGCCCTTCCAGAACCTGGGCCGCCGCGCGCTGAAGGCCGTGAAGCGTCCGGAGCCCCTGCGGCCCCCGCAGGGACCGCAGGCCCCTTCGACACCGCGGGCCACGGGGCCGGCGCCGGTGGACGTGGTCGACGCGGAACCGGTGGCGGAAAAGGTGCGCGCGACCACCCCATGAAGTGCGGTATCGTTCTCCTGCGCGTTCAACCAGGGGAAACCCCAGGTCAGCGCGCATCGGGACGTGGCGCAGCTTGGTAGCGCACTTGACTGGGGGTCAAGGGGTCGCAGGTTCAAATCCTGTCGTCCCGACTCGCAAGAGTCGTGAATCGAAGGGCCGTTTCGGAGCAATCCGAAACGGCCCTTCGATCGTTTTCCGGCCGCCCTGGGGCGGTTCCGCAGAGGTCAGGCGTTCGCGGCGGGCTCGGCCTCCTTGTGCATGCCGGCGCACAGCGCCCAGACCACGAACAGGTTGACGGCGACCAGGGTCAGGGCCCACCAGGGGTAGTACGGCACCCACAGGAAGTTGGCGATCGCGGCGAGTCCGGCGACGGCCACACCGAAGAAGCGCGCCCACAGGGCTCCGGTGAACACGGCGCAGCCGGCGAAGACGAGGGCGATGCCCAGGATCAGGTGGACCCAGCCCCAGCCCGTCAGGCTGAACTCGAACACGTAGTGCCGCGTCACGACGAACAGGTCGTCGCTGGCGAGGGCGGCGATCCCCTCGAAGACCGCCATCGCGCCGCCGAAGACCATCAGGGCGCCTGCCGTGAGGGTCGTGCCCGATGTGGGGGCGTGCCACGGGCTGGGCTTCGCTGGGCCGGTCCGGGGCCTGCCGGCGTCACTGGCCATGTTGATCTCCTCGGTGCCAGAGCCGACCTGGCGTGCCAGGGTCGGCGGTCCTCCGACTCAGCGTGGCACGGTCACTCACCGTCGGCACTCCGGCCGGAGCCGCGGGCGCCGCGCGGTCCGGGTGCGGCTAGCCTGAGAGTGCGGTGCACCGGAGCGATCGGAGGACCACATGAGCGCCGTCACTTCTGGTAGCGCGCGGCCCGGGAGCCGATGCCGTGACGTACGCCGACTGGCTCCTGCTCCCCGCTGAACGCGGCAACCCCGCGACGCGCCTGGACCGGCGCCGCCCGGACGGCACGGCCTGGTCCACGGGCAACGACGTACGGCCCCTGGTCCACGGCGCCGTGTACTTCGCGGAGCTCCTCACGGCCGTCCGCTCGATGGGCCGCGGCGACCTGCTCCTGTTCACCGACTGGCGCGGCGACCCCGACGAGAGGCTCGCCGGGCCCGGCACCGAGATCGGCGCGGTCCTGTGCCGGGCGGCCGAGCGCGGTGTCGTCGTCAAGGGCCTGCTGTGGCGTTCCCACCTGGACAGCCTTCACTTCAGCCAAGAGGAGAACCTCCGCTTCGGCGAGGAACTCGCGCGGGCCGGTGGCGAGTGCCTGCTCGACATGCGGGTCCGGCCCGGTGGCTCCCACCACCAGAAACTGGTGGTGCTGCGCCACCGCGGCCGTCCGGAGCTGGACGTCGCCTACGTCGGCGGGATCGACCTCTGTCGCAACCGCAACGACGACGCCTCGCACCGGGGCGACCGCCAGTCGCTGCCCCTGGCCCGGGCCTACGGGCCGCACCCGCCGTGGCACGACGTCCAGCTCGCCCTGCGCGGACCGGTCGTCGGCGATGTCGAGGCCGTCTTCCGAGAGCGCTGGCAGGACCCGGCGCCGCTCAGCCGCAGCCCGCTCGTCCGGCTGCGCGAGCGGCTGCACCACGAGGACATCAGCGCGGACCGGCTGCCGCCGCAGCCGCCCGACCCGGCGCCCTGCGGCACGCACACCGTCCAGCTGCTACGGACGTATCCGAACCGCCTGCTGTTCGGCTACCCCTTCGCCCCCGACGGCGAGCGGAGCATCGCGCGCGGCTACACCAAGGCGCTGCGGCGGGCCCGGTCGCTGATCTACCTGGAGGACCAGTACCTGTGGTCGCCCAGGGTGGTGGACTGCTTCGCCCGGGCGCTGCGCGATCACCCGCGGCTCCGGGTGATCGCGGTCGTCCCCTCCGTCCCGGAGCAGGACGGCCCCCTCACCCTGCCCATGAACCTGATCGGGCGGATCAAGGCCCTGGCCGAGCTGCGCCGGGCCGGCGGCGGCCGGGTCGCGGTGTACGGCCTGGAGAACCGGGCGGGCACTGCGGTCTACGTGCACGCCAAGGTGTGCGTGATCGACGACGTGTGGGCCTCGGCCGGCTCCGACAACATCAACCTCCGTTCGTGGACCCACGATTCCGAACTGGGCTGCGCCGTGTACGACGAGCGCCGGGACCCGCGGCGGCCGGCCGATCCGGCAGGGCTCGGGGACGGCGCGCGGGTCTTCGCCCGGGAGCTGCGCCTGGAGCTCATGCGCGAGCACGCCGAGGCCGCGGCGGAGGACGGGCTGTGCGACCCGGTGTCCGCCTTCGACGTCTTCGCCGGGCGGGCGGCCGCCTTGGACGCCTGGTACGCGGGCGGCTGCCGCGGCCCGCGGCCGCCGGGCCGGCTGCGCCGGTACGCGCCGCCGGACCTGGCCGTGACGCGGCGGGTGCTCGCGACCCCGCTGCACCACCTGCTGGTCGACCCGGACGGCCGCCCGCTCGGGATGAGGCTCCGCGGCAGGTTCTAGCGACAGGTTCGGCAGGTTCGGGCGGTAGGTCTCACGGCGAGATCTCACGGCAAACCATTGCAAAAACGTACGAATTCCTGTCACATAGTGCCCGTTCCCGGCACGGCGGGTACCGCTCAAGTGACCAAAATGGCGGCGGGTTAGCATATGAGCACCGCCTAGCTCGAAAGATAATCCTGTGACTGTCAATGAGGACTCGTTCACCAGCTGGAAGAACCGCGAGGAGATCGCGGAGTCGATGATCCCGATCATCGGGAAGCTGCACAGGGAGCGGGACGTCACGATCCTGCTCCACAGCCGCTCCCTGGTGAACAAGTCGGTGGTCAGCATCCTCAAGACCCACCGATTCGCCCGGCAGATCGACGGTGAGGAGCTCTCGGTCACCGAGACGCTGCCGTTCCTGCAGGTGCTCACCGCGCTCGATCTCGGCCCGTCCCAGATCGACATCGGCATGCTCGCCGCGGACTACAAGAGCGACGACCGCAACCTCTCCGTGGCCGAGTTCACCGCCGAGGCCGTCGCCGGCGCCACCGGCGCGAACAAGATCGAGCGCGGCGAGGGCCGCGACGTCGTCCTGTACGGCTTCGGCCGCATCGGCCGCCTCGTCGCCCGCCTGCTGATCGAGAAGGCCGGCTCCGGCAACGGCCTGCGCCTGCGCGCCATCGTCGTCCGCCAGGGCGGCGACCAGGACATCGTCAAGCGCGCCTCGCTGCTGCGCCGCGACTCGATTCACGGCCAGTTCCAGGGCACGATCACCGTGGACGAGGCGAACAGCACGATCATCGCCAACGGCAACGCCATCAAGGTGATCTACGCGAACGACCCGTCCGAGGTGGACTACACCGAGCACGGCATCAAGGACGCCATCCTCATCGACAACACGGGCAAGTGGCGTGACCGCGAGGGTCTGTCCAAGCACCTGCGCCCCGGCATCGACAAGGTCGTCCTGACCGCCCCGGGCAAGGGCGACGTCCCGAACATTGTTCACGGCGTCAACCACGACACCATCAAGCCGGACGAGCAGATCCTGTCCTGCGCCTCCTGCACCACCAACGCGATCGTCCCGCCGCTCAAGGCCATGGACGACGAGTACGGTGTCCTGCGCGGTCACGTGGAGACCGTCCACTCGTTCACGAACGACCAGAACCTGCTGGACAACTACCACAAGGCCGACCGTCGTGGCCGCTCCGCGCCGCTCAACATGGTCATCACCGAGACCGGTGCCGCCTCCGCCGTCGCCAAGGCGCTGCCGGACCTGAAGGCGCCGATCACCGGCAGCTCGATCCGCGTCCCCGTCCCGGACGTCTCGATCGCCATCCTGAGCCTGCGCCTGGGCCGTGAGACCACCCGCGAAGAGGTCCTCGACTACCTTCGCGACGTCTCGCTGCACTCGCCGCTCAAGCGCCAGATCGACTTCACCACGGCGCCCGACGCGGTCTCCATGGACTTCGTCGGCTCGCGCCACGCCTCGATCGTCGACGCGGGCGCCACCAAGGTGGACGGCGACAACGCCATCCTCTACCTCTGGTACGACAACGAGTTCGGCTACTCCTGCCAGGTCATCCGCGTGGTCCAGCACGTGTCCGGGGTGGAGTACCCGACCTACCCGGTTCCGGCGGTCTGATCCGTTCGGAGCGCTCGCCGTTCGACCGGCTGCTTCGACAGGCGGGGTGATGGTGGAAGGGCGACCGATGCCGACGTGCATCGGTCGCCCCGCCCACCGTCCCCCGCCTGCCGTGCGTCCGGCCCGGGTCCGCGCAGTGCCACGAGACGGCGGGCCAGGGCGATCACGGCCGCCACGGCCACGAGGGCGCACACGCCCGGCCAGCCGGCCCGGCCGTAGATCCGTACGCCGAGCCACGATCCGGCACTGCCGCCCAGGTACGCGCACGTCATGTAGGCGGTGTTGAGCCGGCTGCGGGCATCGGGGCGCAGGGCGTACACCCGGGCCTGGTTGGCGACCATGCCGGACTGCATCGCGATGTCGAGCAGCAGGGTGCCGCCCGCCAGTGCGGCCAGGCCCGCCGCCCCGCCCCGGGCGCCCGCCGCGAGGGCTGCGGCCGCGACGAGGACCCCGAGCAGGCAGACGAGGTTCACCCGGTCCGCTCCCTTACGGTCCACCAGGCGCCCCGCGTACGGGGTGCACACCATGGTCGCCGCGCCCACCAGCGCGAGCATCCCCACCGCGTGGGCGCCCAGGCCGTAGACCGGGCCGGTGAGCAGCAGCGCGAGGCAGGTCCAGACCGCCGAGAACCCGCCGCACGCCGCCCGACCTGGTCCGCCGCGATCTGCTGGCCGCGCACGCCCCGCTGCTCGCCGCGCTCGCCCCCGACGACGGGCCCGTCCTCGCACTGCGCGACGCGCTGTGCGCACTCCTGCGCCAGTACTGGGACGTCGCGGTCCGGCCGATGCGGCCGCGGATGCGGCTCCTGCTGGAGGCCGACATGACCTACCGCGCGCGGCAACTGGCCAGGGGCGGAGCCAGGCTCCTCTTCGCCGACATGCACCCGAATCTGCGCTGGCAGGGCGGCGTCCTGCAGATCGGGCAGATGATCAGCCGGCACCACGTCGTGGCGTCCGGCCGCGGGCTGCTCCTCGTACCCTCCGTCTTCGCGCACAAGCCCGCACCGCCCGTCAGCCCGCAGGAGGCGCCGACGCTGGCGTACCCCAGCCGCGGCGTGGCGACGCTGTGGGTGCGCGAGCCCGTCGCCGACACGACCGCCCTGGTGTCCCTGCTCGGCGCGCCCAAGGCGAGGCTGCTCGGCCTGCTCGACGAGCCGCTGCCCACGGTCGAGCTCGCCCGGCGCCTGGGGGTCACCGCGAGCGCCGTCTCCCAGCACCTGGGCGTGCTGTACGCCACCGGCCTCGTCTCCCGGGCCCGCCACGGACGGCAGGTCCTCTACCGCCGCAGTCCCCTCGGGGACGGGCTCAGCGGCGGCCCGAAGCCGCTGTGAGCCGCCGCGGCCCCGGGGCGCGCGCTCACGCCGGCGCCCGCGCCGGACGGCGCAGCAGGTACCAGGCCGCGGCCCCGACCAGTACGGCCATACAGGCGATGAACACCAGCCCGGCGCCCTCCAGGCCGATCGGCTCCACCAGCAGCCCCACCCCGATCACCGGCACCGAGATGCCCGTGTACGCCACGACGAACAGCATGGAGATCACCGCCGCGCGCCGGTCCGGCGGAGACGCGGCGGCCACCGCCGACAGCGCCCCGCGGAACGCCAGCCCCTGCCCGGCCCCGCCCACCAGCGCGCTCGCCACCACCAGCGCCAGCAGGTCCCACCACAGCGCGCCCGCGAGCAGCGCCAGCCCGGCGAGCAGTCCCGCGCAGCCCAGCGGCAGGGAGCGGCTCACCCCGACCCGGCCGACCGCCAGTTGCCCGGCGGTCGAGGCGAAGAAGGCCAGCGCGACGATCGACCCGCTCACCGCGTGGTTGCGCACGTCCAGGGACTGCGCGAGGAAGGCGGGGCTGACCGAGGTGAACACCCCGAACAGCGCGAAGCCCACGAACGAGGCGATCGCCGCGGGACCGAACACCGACCGGACCTGCGCCGGCAGGGCGGGCCGCTGCGGGCGCACCGTACGGAGCGGCTTCCGGTCCCGTACGGTCTCGGGCAGCCGCAGCAGGACCAGTGCCGAGCCGGCCACGAGCGCGAGGTGCACGGCGAACGGCAGGTACAGCGGCCAGGGGGCGTACTGGGCGAGCACCCCGGCGAGCAGCGGGCCGCAACCCAGCCCGCCCATGTTCGCGGCCGTCGCCACGAACGTGGCCCGTGAGGCACCGCCGCTCGGCGCCAGTTCCATCACGTACGCCGTCGCCGCCCCGGTGAACAGCCCGGCGGACAGTCCCGACATCAGCCGGCCCGCGTACAGCCAGCCCAGTCCGGTGGCGCACAGGAAGCAGACGGCGCTGAGCGCCGAGAAGGCCAGGCCCGCCAGTAGTACCGGCCGACGGCCGACGGAGTCCGAGGCGTCGCCGACCAGCAGCAGTACGCCGATCACCCCGAAGGCGTACACGGCGTACACGACGGTCACCACCAGCTCGGAGAACCCGAACTTATCCTGGTAGAGGCCGTAGAGCGGGGTCGGCAGCGTGGTGCCGGCCATGCAGACGGCGAACACCGCTCCGCTGAGCAAGCACGGACGCCACCGCAGGCGATCACCGTCCATGCCGCCGACGGTAACCCCGCCGCCGCGGCCCGGCGCGGCGGCGGCCGGGCCCGCCGGTCAGGGGCGGCCCGCGTGGAGTTCCAGCGGTCCGGTGCCGGTGGCCCGGGCGGTCAGGCAGGCGGTGATCTGGCGTCGCAGGGCGGGTTTGACCAGTCCGCGGAGGTCCGCGGGGGCGACGGTGCGCCACTGGAGGAGCTCGGTCTCGTCGAGCCGGATCCGGGCGAGCACCGCCGCGTCGAGGACTCCGCCGTCGTAGAGGAAGCGGATCCGGGCCGGACGGCCCGCCTTGTGGGACCAGTTCACGGCGAGCAGCCGCCCCGGGGCGAGGTCGAGGCCGAGTTCCTCGTGGACCTCCCGCCGCGCTCCGGCGCGCGGGATCTCGCCGAGGTCGCTGTCGATGCCGCCTCCCGGCAGGTTCCAGCGGTCGGACCTGCCGTACGCGGGCTGGACCAGCAGGATCCGGCCGTCGGGGTCGGTGAACAGCACGCTCGCCGCGGTCACCGCCTTGGGGCGGCTGGCCCGGTGGCTGGCCGGGTCGAGGACTCCCGAGTGCTCCAATGCGACGCGCCGGGCCGGGTCCAGACCGGCCGGTGAGCCCCGCTGGATCACACCGTCGACGAGGTGGGCGAAGGAGCCGGTGTGCAGGGCGGCGAGTGCGGCGCTCAGCCGTGGCGCGACCGGGGCGGGCAGGGCCGCCCGGGCCTCGTCCGGCGCGAGCCAGCGGGCCTCGGTGATCGGCCCGGAGGGGAAGGAGAGCGCGGCGGCCTGCTGCGGCGACAGCGGGCCGACCAGGTGCACGTGCACGACGAGCGAGCGGCCGGGCGGGCCGGCCTCGCCGCTCGAGCCGGCCGTCCGCCTCGAGCCGGCCGTCCCCCTCGGCCGGGAGTCCACCGCCAGCAGCCGGCCCGCCGGCAGGGAGAGGTCCAGCTCCTGCCGCAGCACACGGGCCAGCCCCTCCTCCGGGGTCTCGGTGTCCTCGACCGCGCCGCCCGGGAGCCGCGGCTCCGCCGCGTCCGAGCGCGTCAGTACGAGGACCCGCCCGCGGGTGTCCAGGACGAGCCCGGTGGCGGCCACGAGCGGGGAGGGACGGTCGGGCACGGCGGGCTCCTGGGTCGGTTCGGCGGCGCGGGCGCGGTGCCCGGGCCGCGGCGGGTGCCCGGCGCCGGTGTGCGGGGCTCAGGCGCGGGCCAGCAGCAGCCCGCCCATGGTGACCATGGTCGCAGCGACGAGCCCGTCCATGATCCGCCAGGCGGCGGGACGGGCGAGGAAGCCGCTGAGCAGCCGAGCCCCGTAGCCCAGAGCGGTGAACCAGGTCAGGCTGGCCAGCCCGGCCCCGATGCCGAAGGCCCAGCGCAGGTCGCCGCGGTCGGCGGCGAGGGAACCGAGGAGGAGCACGGTGTCCAGGTAGACGTGCGGGTTGAGCCAGGTCATGGCCAGGCAGGTCAGCACGGCCCGGCGGGCGGAGGCGCTGGTGGCGCCCTCCGTGGTGAGGGCGGCGCCCGGGCCGGGCCGCAGCACCCGGCGGGCGGCGAGGACTCCGTAGCAGATGAGGAACGCGCCCCCGGCGAGCCCGACCACCGTCAGGGCGGCCGGCCAGGCGGTGACGAAGGCTCCCACGCCCGCCACGCCGAGGCCGATGAGGAGCGCGTCGGAGACGGCGCAGATGGCGACCACGGCGAGGACCGCGTGACGGCGCGCGCCCTGACGCAGGACGAAGGCGTTCTGCGCACCGATGGCGACGATGAGGGAGAGTCCGGTGCCGAAGCCGGCGAGGGCCGCGGTGACGATGCCGTAGTTCATGGCTTCGACCGTAGGCCGCGCTTTACGTTCAGTACAGCTAAAGATTCTTACATACCATTAGCGCTCATGATGGACGAGCTTCCGCTGGACCAGGTACGCACGCTGCTCGCCGTGGTGGACGAAGGCACCTTCGAGGCGGCGGCGGCCGCCCTGCACGTGACCCCCTCCGCCGTCAGCCAACGGGTCAAGGCCCTGGAGCAGCGGACCGGTCGGGTGCTGCTGAAACGGACGAAGCCGGTGCGGGCGACCGCATCGGGTGAGGTGGTGGTCCGCTTCGCCCGGCAGCTGGCCCGCCTGGAGCGCGACGCGCGCGCCGAGCTGGGGATGGCCGAGGGGCTGGGCCCGGTGCGGCTGCCGATCGCGGTGAACGCGGACTCCCTCGCCACCTGGTTCCTGCCCGCGCTGACCAGGGTGCCGCAGGACCCCCCGGTGTGCATCGAGCTCCACCGCGAGGACGAGTCGCACACGACGGCGCTGCTGCGGGAGGGGCAGGTGATGGCGGCGGTCACCTCCTCGCCCGACCCCGTGGCGGGGTGCAGCGTACGGATGCTGGGGCTGGCCCGGTACCTGCCGACGGCGAGCCCGGCCTTCGCGGCGCGGTACCTGACGGGGGAGCCGGAACGGGACCTGCGGGAGGCGCCGACGATCGTCTTCGACCGGAAGGACGATCTCCAGGACGCTTTCGTCCGCGCGCTGACGGGGGACAGGACGGCCGCTGCGGGCCCGGTGCGGCACTACGTACCGACGTCGGAGGGCTTCCGCGACGCGGTGGTCGCGGGGCTGGGCTGGGGCCTGGTGCCGGAGCAGCACTCCGTCCCGCTGCTGCGGACGGGGGAGCTGGTGCTGCTGGAGCCGCTCCGGCCGATGGACGTGCCCCTGTACTGGCAGCAGTGGAAACTCGACTCGCCGGCCCTGTCGACGATCGCGGAAGTGGTCGCCGCGGTGGCCCGCGAGGCACTGCGCAGCCCTTCCGCGTGATCCGCCGGGCAGCGCCTAAGCTGCGGACCATGGAGTCCTACACGATCGGTCAGGCGGCCCGGTTGCTCGGCGTCAGCGTCGACACGGCCCGGCGCTGGGCCGATGCCGAACGGTTCCCCACCCACCGCGAGGGCACCCGGCGGATGGTGGACGGTCCGGACCTGGCCGCGTTCTGCGTCGAGGCCGCGCAGGAGGGCGCCGAGGGCGAGGAGGCCGCGTACACCTCGGCCCGCAACGCCTTTCCGGGCATCGTCACCGGCGTGAAGCTGGGGACGGTCGACGCGCAGGTGGAGATCCAGGCCGGACCGCACCGGGTCGTGTCGCTGCTGACGCGGGAGGCGGTGGAGGAGCTCGGGCTGGAGGTCGGCGCCCGGGCCACGGCGCGGGTGAAGTCGACGAGCGTGTTCATCGACCGGGCCTGAGACGCGCTCGGGATCCGGCCGCCCCCGCCGAATCCGCGGCACCGCCGCACCGCCGAATCCGCCGGCCGGGGACCGCGCGGGCCGGTGGCGCTGAGCCCGGACGCAAGCCTTCCGGCGGCGATGGCAGACTGGCCGCTGATCCGCCGAAGGGGAGTACACCGTTGTCCATGTTCAGCAACCTGCGCCGGGTGGTGCGTCGCAGCTACCGGCGGGCCGTGGACCTCAGCCACCCGGCCCGCTCCCCGCTCGGCAGCGCGGTGGTCAACTGCATCATCTACCGCGACGGCGTACGGCAGGACGACTGCGCCGAGATCGAGGAGGCGCTGCGCCGGGTGCGCAAGGCGGGTGACGGCTTCGTCTGGATCGGCCTGCACGAGCCGGCGACTTCGGAGCTGGCCGGGCTGGCCGAGCTGTTCGGCCTGCACCCCCTCGCCGTGGAGGACGCGGTGAACGCGCACCAGCGTCCCAAGGTGGAGCGCTACGACGACACGCTGTTCTCCGTCTTCAAGACGGTGCGCTACGTGGAGCACGAGGAGCTGACCGCGACCAGCGAGGTGGTGGAGACCGGCGAGCTGATGGCCTTCACCGGCCAGGACTTCATCATCACCATCCGGCACGGCGGGCGCGGCACGCTGGGCCCGGTCCGCGAGGAGCTGGAGGCCGCGCCGGACCAACTGGCGAACGGGCCCGCGGCGGTTCTGCACGCCATGGCCGACCACGTGGTCGACGACTACGTGGCCGTCACGGACGCGGTGCAGAACGACATCGACGCCGTCGAGACCGCGGTGTTCAGCGAGGACGGCGGCCGCGGTGACGCGGGACGGATCTACCAGCTCAAGCGCGAACTCCTCGAGCTCCGCCGGGCGGTGGCCCCGCTGAGCCGGCCGCTCCAGCAGCTGGGCACGCAGCCGATGCCGGTCATCCCGCCGGAGACGCGCGCGTACTTCCGCAACGTGGCCGACCACCTGACCCGGGCCACGGAGCAGATCGGCGCCTACGACAACCTCCTGGACTCCATCCTGCAGGCGCACCTCGCGCAGGTGACCGTGGCCCAGAACGAGGACATGCGCAAGATCACGGCGTGGGCGGCGATCGTCGCCGTCCCGACCATGGTCTGCGGGGTGTACGGCATGAACTTCGACCACATGCCCGAACTGCACTGGACCTACGGCTACCCGCTGGTCCTCGGTGTCATGGCGCTCGCCTGCTTCGTCATCCACCGGGGCTTCCGGCGCAACGGCTGGCTCTGACCGGACGGGACCATTCCCTGGGGTGCGCACGGGTATTGAGCTGTCGTCAGATCTGGTAGTAAAGTTTCCTAACGAAGCCGCGAACGCCTCAACCACCCCATGGAGGCCTTGTGTTCACCCCCCACCGCAAGATGCTGGCGATCGGAGCGCTGCTCGGCAGTGCGCTGATCGCCGTCCCCGTCGCCGCCCACGCCACCGCGGCCCCCGCCCCCACGGCGGAGACCTCGGTGGCGGCGGCCGCAGGACTCGACGATCCGGCGAAGAAGGAGATCGCCATGCAGATCGTCTCCAGTGCGGAGAACTCCTCGCTGGACTGGAAGGCGCAGTACAAGTACATAGAGGACATAGACGACGGCCGCGGCTACACGGCCGGCATCATCGGATTCTGTTCCGGCACCGGCGACATGCTCGACCTCGTCGAGTACTACACCCAGGTCAAGCCGGGCAACGTCCTCGCCAAGTACCTTCCGGCCCTGCGCCGCGTCGACGGCAGCGACTCGCACGCCGGCCTCGATCCGAACTTCACCAAGGACTGGGCCAAGGCGGCCCAGGACGCGCAGTTCAAGAAGGCCCAGGACCACGAGCGCGACCGGGTCTACTTCAACCCGTCCGTGCAGCAGGGCAAGGCCGACGGCGTCGGTGTGCTCGGCCAGTTCATCTACTACGACGCCATCGTCATGCACGGTGACGGCACCGACTCCACCAGCTTCCGCAACATTCGCAAGCGGGCGTTGTCCAAGGCCAAGCCCCCGTCGCAGGGCGGCAACGAGACGGCCTACCTGAACGCCTTCCTCGACGCCCGGGTCTGGGCGATGAAGCAGGAGGAGGCGCACAGCGACACCAGCAGGGTCGACACCGCGCAGCGGGTCTTCCTCAAGAAGGGCAACCTGAACCTCAATACGCCGCTCGACTGGAAAGTCTACGGGGACTCCTTCCACATCGGCTGACGGCCGCTCAACCGCTGCGGCCCGGGGGCTGAATCCTCCCTTCTGTCCCGGGCCGCGACGGGCCAGGCTTCAGTGCGGTAACGATCCGTGAGTCGAGCCTGCGCGCTCCTGCCCGTCGGGTCCGCGAACGCCCCGGACAAGCAGGGCATTTCGCCGCCCATGGAAGCCTTGCGCGGCGCCCGTGCCCCCTGCGAGCCTTCCGTCACTCCCGAACACGGGCTAATTCGTTACGCCTTGTGGTCAAAGGCGATCGGTAGGTGTCAAGTCGCGCCAGGTACGAGTGTTTTTGGCCGGGAAACCGAATGGAAGATCCCATTTCGGCGGGTTGTGAACTGGCTTGACCGCGCAGTAAAGGGGGCATAAGTTCTGCCCCGGCTTGCTCCAGCAGGACGGGCCCGAACGACTGTCCTCTGGGGGGACCCATGAACCACTACCTCGACGTTCTGAAGAAGTACTCCGTGTTCTCCGGCCGCGCGCGCCGCCAGGAATACTGGATGTTCTTCCTCTTCAACGTGGCCGCGATCATCGTCGTCGCGATCCTGGACGCTGTCCTCGGGACGTCGCCGTGGCTGTACGCGCTCTATTTCCTGGGCACCTTCCTCCCGAACCTCGCTGTGACCGTGCGCCGCCTGCACGACAGCGGCAAGTCCGGCTGGTGGATCTTCATCGGTGCCGTCCCGGTCGTCGGTTTGATCTGGATCATCGTCCTGCTGGCCACCGCCGGTCAGCCGCAGCCGAACGAGTACGGCCAGGACCCCAAGGTCCTCGCCGCCTGATCGACGTACAGGCCTGATCAAGGCCTGAATGCCTGAGCGCCGCCCCGGCCGGAAACAGCCGGGGCGGCGCTCTCGCCTTTTCCGGGGCCCGCCGGAGCCCGCGTGACACGCGTCTCCCGCACTGGCGGCAGGGGGCTGTCCAGAGTGGTCCGATCACGAGATATCTTGATGTCGAGCAATGTTGCAGACGAGAGACGCAGACTGTGGAGCGGAGCATCCGGTGACTGACTCGACCATCATCTACACGCACACTGACGAGGCCCCGGCCCTCGCGACGTATTCCTTCCTGCCTGTGGTCCAGGCGTACGCGTCGACGGCCGGTGTGAATGTCGAGACCCGTGACATCTCCCTGGCCGGTCGGATCATCGCCCTCTTCCCGGAGTACCTCCAGGAGAGCCAGCGGATCGCCGACGCCCTCGCCGAGCTCGGCGAGCTGGCGAAGACCCCGGAAGCCAACATCATCAAGCTTCCGAACATCTCGGCATCGATCCCGCAGCTCAAGGCCGCGGTCGCCGAGCTCCAGGGCCAGGGCTACGCACTCCCGGACTACCCGGACGACCCGAAGACCGACGAGGAGCGCGACATCCGCGCCCGCTACGACAAGGTCAAGGGCAGCGCCGTCAACCCGGTCCTGCGCGAGGGCAACTCCGACCGCCGCGCCCCCGCCTCGGTCAAGAACTACGCCAAGACGCACCCGCACCGCATGGGTGCCTGGGTCCCCGAGTCGAAGACGAACGTCGCCACCATGGGCGAGAACGACTTCCGCTCCACCGAGAAGTCCACCGTCATCGCCGAGGCGGGCACGCTGCGCATCGAGCACGTCGCCGCCGACGGCGCCACCACGGTGCTGCGCGAGTCCGTACCGGTCCTCGCCGGTGAGGTCGTGGACGCGTCCGTCCTGCACGTCGACGCGCTGCGCACCTTCCTCAACGACCAGATCGAGCGTGCCAAGGCCGAGGGCGTGCTGTTCTCCGTGCACCTCAAGGCCACGATGATGAAGGTCTCCGACCCGGTCATCTTCGGCCACGTGGTCCGCGCCTTCCTCCCGAAGACCTTCGCCCGCTACGGCGCGACCCTGGCCGCCGCCGGCCTGTCGCCCAACGACGGTCTGGGCGGCATCCTGAACGGCCTGGGCGCGCTGCCCGACGGCGACGCCATCAAGGCCTCCATCGACGCCGAGATCGCCGAGGGCCCGGCCCTCGCGATGGTCGACTCCGACAAGGGCATCACCAACCTGCACGTGCCGTCCGACGTCATCGTCGACGCCTCGATGCCGGCCATGATCCGCACCTCCGGCCACATGTGGGGCCCGGACGGCGCCGAGGCCGACACCCTCGCCGTCCTCCCGGACAGCAGCTACGCCGGCGTCTACCAGGTCGTCGTCGACGACTGCCGCACCCACGGCGCCTTCGACCCGTCCACCATGGGCTCGGTCCCGAACGTCGGTCTCATGGCGCAGAAGGCCGAGGAGTACGGCAGCCACGACAAGACCTTCGAGATCGCCACCGCGGGCACCGTCCGCCTGGTGGACGCCGCGGGCAACACGGTCCTGGAGCAGGAGGTCGCCGCCGGCGACATCTTCCGCGCCTGCCAGACCAAGGACCTGCCGGTCCAGGACTGGGTCAAGCTCGCCGTCACCCGCGCCCGCGCCACCGGCGTCCCGGCCGTCTTCTGGCTCGACGAGAACCGCGCGCACGACGCGCAGCTGATCGCCAAGGTCAAGACGTACCTCGCCGAGCACGACACCGAGGGCCTGACCATCGAGATCCTCTCCCCGGTCGAGGCCACCGCGTACTCCCTGGAGCGCATCCGCCGCGGCGAGGACACCATCTCGGTGACCGGCAACGTGCTGCGCGACTACCTGACCGACCTCTTCCCCATCCTGGAGCTGGGCACCAGCGCCAAGATGCTGTCGGTCGTCCCGCTGATGAACGGCGGCGGCCTCTTCGAGACGGGCGCCGGCGGCTCCGCCCCGAAGCACGTCCAGCAGCTGGTCAAGGAGAACTACCTGCGCTGGGACAGCCTGGGTGAGTTCTTCGCCCTGGCCGCCAGCTTCGAGCACCTCGCGACCACCACCGGCAACGCCCGCGCCCAGGTGCTGGCCGACACCCTGGACCGCGCGACCGGCACTTTCCTCAATGAGGACAAGTCGCCTAGCCGCAAGCTGGGCGGCATCGACAACCGCGGCAGCCACTTCTACCTCGCCACCTACTGGGCGCAGGAGCTGGCCAAGCAGACCGACGACGCCGAGCTGGCCACGGCCTTCGAAGCGGTAGCCAAGACGCTGTCGGAGCAGGAGGAGACCATCGTCGCCGAGCTCGTCGCGGTGCAGGGCTCCCCGGTCGACATCGGCGGCTACTACCAGCCCGACGTCACGAAGGCCGCGGCGATCATGCGCCCGTCCGAGACCCTCAACCAGGCGCTCGCGCTCCTGGGCTGATGCCGTCGGCACCACCCGCGCGTCGCTGACGACGTGATCCGCTCCGCCCCGGCAGGCCGCGTGCCCGCCGGGGCGGAGCCGTATCCGCGGACCGGCCCCGGTCCGGGGCAGGGCGGGGACGCGCGAAACCCGATTGCGGTCCGCGCCCGCCGGCCGCTACAAAGGCGCGTGATCAGCGGAAGACTGGCCGGCCTGCGCGCCCGCCTCCCCGAGGACGTACCCGTTCTGCACGCCGAGCTCTACGACGACGTCGTCACGCGCTCACGGGCCGACTCCAGGCCCTGGAGCCCGCGCCCGGCGGCCGGCGGCGACTCACCGTACGAGCCGGCGGCGCCCACCGAGGACGCGGCCCTCTTCACCGTGGTCGAACTGGCCTCCGGCGAGCCGGCCGGCGAGGCCCTGCTGTGGGGCATCGACACCCACAACCGCTGCGCCCACCTCGGCGTCTCCCTACGACCGGGCCTGCGCGGGCGGGGGCTGGGCCAGGAGGTCGTCCAGCTGCTGTGCCGCTACGGCTTCACCGTGCGGGGCCTTGGCCGTCTCCAGCTGGAGACCCTCGCCGACAACACCGCGATGATCGGCGCCGCGCGCGCCGCGGGCTTCGTGCAGGAGGGCCTGCTGCGCCGCTCGGCGTGGGTGTACGGCGCGTTCGAGGACGAGGTCGTCATGGGCCTGTTGGCCGAGGAGTGGGCGCTGCGCTAGCGTTCGGGATCCGTGACCTCCCAGGCGCCCGGCGCGGGCCGGCCGGGACGTGACCGAGACGCTCTGGGGGTTCTGTGGCACGCCGATCCGACACGTCCTGCGCCGGTATCGGCTGCGCCCCTCTGCTGCTCGTGCTCTTCGTCCTGCCCACCGTCGGCTATCTGCTGGCCGTGCCGCTGGCGCTGCCCGACCTGCTGGCGGAGCAGACGCCTCCGCAGCAACTGCGGGGCTTCGGCCCGTACCTGATCGTCTATGCGATACCGGTGGTCGTGGCCCTGCTGCTGGCGCTCTTCGCGGGGCGCCGCCGCGGGCGCGCCGCCTGGTTGCTGGTTCCGGTCCGGGCGGCGGGCCTGCTCGCCCTCGTCGCCGCGGCGCTGTGGTGGACGGAGAGCAAGGTCGGGGACCAGCCGGCCTGGAACCTGCGCGCCACGGCCGAGAGCATGGCCGCCGGACTGGTGGCGCTCGCCTTCGTCGCGGCCGTCCGCAGGTGGGACAACTCCCGCGGCGGGCCGGTCGCCACCCTCGGCGCGCCCCGGCCGGTGCCGGGGGAGATCTGGCTGGCCATGGTGCCGCTGCGGGAGGATCCGGCACGGCAGCTGCGGCACTACTGCGTGGTGCTGGCCGTCCACCCGGGGCATGTGGAGGTCGCCCAGATCACCACCAAGGACAAGGACGGGCGCACCGACCACATCCGGATACCGAACGACGGCTGGGACAAGGCCTCCGGGCGCGCCCACTGGGTGGAGTTCGGCCGTCCGCCGCGCCACGTCGACTACGGGATGTTCCTCAGGTCCCGGCCGCAGGGGCGCTGCCCGGCCCCGGTGTGGCGCCAGCTCAGCCGGCAGTCGGGCTGAGACCGGTGGCCCGCGCCGGGGACCGCGTCCGCGGCCACCCGGAAGCCGATGTTCCCGGCGAAGCTGTCCGGGGGCGCCGCGCACGGCCCGCTCCGGGCCGCCCGGGGCAGAATCGGTCGGCGGGCGGGGGCGGTCAGAGTTGGTGGATCCGTTCCTGCTCGAAGGCGAGCGGGGACCGCCCGGCGGCCAGGATCCGTAACCCCGGGGCCACGGCCAGCACTTTCCGCAGCCAGGCCAGGGCGTCCGGGCCGAGCTGCTCCGCGCCGTCCAGGACGAGCAGCATGTCCCGCTCGGCCAGCCAGGAGGCGGTGTCGGTCCTCCCGCAGGCCGGTTCCGCCATGCTGGGTAAGCAGCCCAGCTCGGCCGTCAGTTCGCGGACGCCGTAGCCGCCGTGGAGCGGGTCCATGGCGACGACGGTCACTCCGTCGTAGAAGTTGGACGCGATCCGCCGCGCGATCTCCCGTACGAGCAGGCTCCGCGGCTCGCGGAAGGCTCCCGCCACGGTCAGGACGCGCCCCCGCCGTACGGCGGTGAGCAGCCGGGACATCTCGGCGGACGTCGCCGGCAGCATTCCGGACGGCCTCTTCTCCCTCATTGACCCGGCTTCCCCCACGGCCCCGGATTCCCCTATCGGCACGATGCCCCCATTGCATGCGTGACCAGGTGCGGCAAGAGGGTTTTTTCGAGCCGCGTGACGATGATTATGCGCCACTTGGGGCGTAAGGCTAGGGGAATGTCGCATTCCGAAGAACGGGTTCGCTGCGGCCCAGGTGGGGGCTCCGCACGCGTCGCCGGGCGGGCGGCGGACGGGCGGCGTAGTTCCCGTGGTCCGTGTGACGTACGTACCGGGGCCCGAGCGCCTGCGAACGGTTGTCCGGGAGCCGGGATTGGGCTCTACTGCTGTCCAGCCCCTCCTCGGGGCATATTCGCGGGAGGGACCAGAATGACAGCGGACCGGCGAACGGACCGGCGAGCACAGCACCGTACGGCACGGCGGGCGGGGAGCGGCCCGGTCTCGCACCGGCGCCGGCCGGCCTTCCGGGGCCGCAGGTCGCTGCTCGCCATGCTGCTCTCCGCCTTCTTCCTGGTCGGCGTCTGTGCCGCCACCGGAATAGCCTGGGATCCCCTCGACGGCACTTCTGTGGAAGGCGCTTCGGCCCGGGGCGGCTTGCCGGCGGCCGCCGGGACCGACGGTGCCCCCGCTGCCTCCGGCGCGGCCACCCCCTCACCCGTGCCGCCCCCGGCGCCCACCAAGGGCGCGGCCGCCAAGGGCAACCCCGAGGGCGCCGTGGACTCCGGCGCCGAACGCCCCACCGGCGCCCTGCCCTTCGACATGCCCCAGCCGGCCGCCCTGCGCTCCGGCGCGGCGGGCAAGAAGCTGGTGTTCGCCCACTACTTCACCCCCTACCCGCTCTCCCTCGACAACGCGGCCGCGGACCGGGACTACTACACCCGCAACTACCTCAACCCCGACGGCGAGAGCGGCAAGCACGGGAGGTACGGCGGCCTGCTGCGCGACCGTCCGCTGCCCGTGACCCCGAAGAGCGGGGACTGGGAGTACGCCAACCTCCAGCAGGAGGTGCGCACGGCCCGCGCGGCGGGCATCGACGGATTCACCCTCGACCTGCTCTCGCTCTCCGGCAAGAACTGGGACCGCTCCAACCTGCTGATGGCCGCGGCCCGTTCGGTGGACCCGTCCTTCAAGATCATGCTGATGCCGGACATGACCTCCCTGAAGACCGACGACCCCGCGGTGCTCGCGGAGGCGATCGCCACGCTCGCCGACGCCTCCGCCGCGCACCGCCTCCCCGACGGCCGCCTCGTGATCTCCCCCTTCAAGGCGGAGGAGAAGAGCGTGGCCTGGTGGACCGAGGCCATCGGCCTCCTGAAGTCCAGGCACGGCATCCGCACCGCCTTCGTCCCGCTCTTTCTCGACTTCGGCGCCCACAGCGGCGAATTCGCCCCGATCAGCTACGGGTTCTCCGAATGGGGCAGCCGCAGCTACGTCGGCCAGGAGAGCTCCACCCGCGACGTCCAGCGGGCCCAGGGCATGGGCAAGATCTGGATGCAGCCCGTGTCGGTCCAGGACGCGCGCCCCAACCAGGGCATCTACGACGAGGCCGGCAACACCGCCACCCTGCGCTCGACCTGGACGCACGCCATCGAGGACGGCGCGGACTGGGTACAGCTCACCACCTGGAACGACTACTCGGAGGGCAGCCAGTTCGCACCCTCCCTGCACAACGGTCACGCGTATCTGGACCTGACCTCGTACTACCTGACCAAGTTCAAGACGGGCAGCTGGCCGAAGGTCGTCCGGGACACGCTCTACCTCTCGGCGCGCACGCAGTTCGCGGCCGCCGACCCGACGGGCGACCAGTCGCTGGTGATGTCGCTGCGCAGGGGGAGCGCCCCGGCCCGGGACACGGTGGAGGTGCTGAGCTTCCTCACCGGCCCCGGCACCGTCCGTACGACGATCGGAACGGTCGAGGGCAGCCACGAGGTTCCCGCCGGCATCCATGCGCAGCTGCTGCCGCTGAAGCCGGGCACCAGCTCGGCGCAGGTCGTCCGGGGAGGGAAGGGCGGGGTGCGGGTCGACCTGCCGTACCAGGTGGACCACAAGGTGGAGGTGCAGGACCTTCAGTACTACGCGGCCACCAGCGGACGGGAACCGTAGCGGCGGCCGCGGCCCCGGCCCCGGCCGTTCGGCGGTCAGCCGGTGGAAGACGTCGATGCCCCCGCCCTGCTCTGCCCGGTCCGGCGCGCCGCCCCCGACCCGCCGTACGCGAGCCGCACGCGTCCGCGCGCCGGGCCGTGGGCGCTGACCACCGCGGCGGTCTACCGGCATCGCCGGTGGCGGGGGATGATCCCGAGGACAGCCGCACCGCATTCCCGGAGGAGCAGTGACCGAGCCGACACGTCCCGCCGGGTCCGCCCAGGTGTTCCCCGGCGGCCCCGCCCTGTTCCGCCTGGACCCCCGCGTCGCCCACCTGAACCACGGCTCCTTCGGCGCGGTCCCCGTCCCCGTCCAGGAGGTACAGGCGGCGCTGCGCGCCGAGGCGCACGCCGACCCCGACGCCTTCTTCATCGCCGTCCCGGACCGCCTGGCCGGGGCCCGTACCCGGATCGCCGCGCACCTCGGCGCCGACCCCGACGGCATCGCCTTCATCGCCAACGCCACCGAGGGCGCCAACCTCGCCCTCGACGCCGTCCCGCTCGTCGACGGCGACGAGATCCTGGTCACCGACCACGGCTACGGCACCGTCGTCGCCGCGGCCGCCCGCCGCGCCCCGGTCACCACCGTCGCCCTCGATCCCCACCTGCCCGACGAGGACGCCGTACGGGAGACCGTGCTGGCCGCGCTGACCCCCCGTACGCGAGTGGCCGTACTCGACCACGTCAGCTCGCCCACCGCCCGGATCATCGCCTCCCCCCGGCTCCTCGCCGACCTGCGCGCCCGCGGGGTCACCACGGTCGTCGACGGCGCCCACGCTCTCGGCATGCTCGCCGACCCCCTCGCGGGCGGCGCCGACTTCTGGTTCGGCAACCTCCACAAGTGGGGCTACGCACCCTCCGGCAGCGCGGTCCTGGCCGTCGCCCCGCAGCACCGCCCCCGGATCCGGGCGCTCGTACCGTCCTGGGAGGACCAGCACGGATTCCCGCGCTCCGTCGAGAACCGCGCCACCGCCGACTACACCGGCTGGCTCGCCGCCCCCGACGGGCTGGACCTTCTCGAACGCCTCGACGCGGCCAAGGTCCGGGCCCACAACAGCGCGCTGGCCGCCCACGGCGCGGCCCTGCTCGCCGATCTCCCCGGGCTCACCCCGCTCCCGCACGGCGAAGCCCTCGCCATGCGCACCCTGCGGCTGCCGGCCGGGGTCGCCGAGACCCCGGAGCGGGCCCGCGAGCTGCGCGAGCGGATCGCGGCCGAGCAGGGCGTCCGGGTGCTGATCTGGCCCTGGCCGGGCGGCGGCGGCATCCGCGTCTGTGGCCAGATCTACAACCGCCCCGAAGAGTACGAACGCCTCGCCGCCGTCCTCCCGGCGTACCTCAGCCGCGCCTGAGCAGGTACGTGTCCATGATCCAGCCCTTGCGGGCGCGGGCCTCCGTGCGCAGCTCCTCGATGCGCCCGGCGACCTCCGCGAGCCTGCCCTGCACCAGGATCTCGTCCGGGGTGCCGACGTAGGCCCCCCAGTAGATGTAGAGGTCCTGGTCCAGGTGGGCGGTGAAGGCCTGCCGCGCGTCCAGCATCACCACCACGTCGTCCACGTCCTGCGGCCAGCCCGCCGCCAGCCGGCGGCCGGTGGTGATCTGGACGGGGCGCCCGACCCGGTTCAGATTGGTCCGGTGCCGCGCCAGCAGCGCCGAGATGCTGCTGATGCCGGGCACGACCTCGTGCTCGAAGGCCACCCGGCCGCGCTCCAGCACCTCGTCGAGGATCGCGAGCGTGGAGTCGTACAGGGAGGGGTCGCCCCAGACGAGGAACGCGCCGGTCTCCCCGTCCGCCAGATCCTCCGCGATGAACCGCTCGAAGAGCTCGGCCCGCGCGCTGCGCCAGCCGTCCACCGTCGGGGTGTAGTCGGCGGGAGTCCGGTCCCGGTCCGGGTCGCGGCCCTCCACCAGCCGGTGGCCGGGGCGGGCGTGCGCGTCGAGCATCGCGCGCCGCAGCCCGGTCAGATCCGCCTTCTCCTCGCCCTTCTCCAGGATGAGGAATGCGTCCGCCGCGCCGATCGCCCTGACCGCCTGGAGGGTCAGGTGGTCCGGGTCGCCCGCGCCTATGCCGATCACTGAGAACTTCTTCACCGGGCTATTGTGCCCATCATGCGAGCCGCCCTGTTCGTCACCTGCGTCAATGACGTGCTTTACCCGCGGACCGGCATCGCCGTCGTACGTCTTCTGGAGCGGCTCGGCGTCGACGTGGACTTCCCGGCGGCCCAGAGCTGCTGTGGGCAGCCGCAGTACAACACCGGCTACCGGTACGAGGCCGAACCGCTCGTGCGGCGCACCGCGCGGGCCTTCGAGGGATACGCCCATGTGGTCACCCCGTCCGGATCCTGCGCCGCGATGATCCGCGAGCACTACCCGCGCATCGGCCGCAGGGCCGCGGAAGAGGGGCGGGGCACCGGGCTCGCCGAGGCGGCCGCCTCGCTCGCACCGCGTGTGTACGAGCTGACCGAGTTCCTCGTCGACGTGCTCGGGGTGATAGACGTCGGTGCCTACTTCCCGCACACCGTCACCTACCACCCCTCCTGCCACGGCCTGCGCGGTCTGGGCCTCGGGGACCGCCCGCGGCAGCTGCTGGCCGCGGTCAAGGGCCTGGACCTGGTCGAGCTGCCGGGCGCCGAGGAGTGCTGCGGCTTCGGCGGCACCTTCGCCGTCAAGAACCCGGACGTGTCCACCGCCATGGGCGCCGACAAGATCGCGGCCGCGGCCGACACCGGCGCCCGGGTGCTGTGCGGCGCCGACAGCTCCTGCCTCGCCCACCTCGACGGCCTGCTGCGCCGGGCGGACAGCCCGATGCGGACCCTGCACATCGCCGAGATCCTGGCCGCGACCGAGGAGGAACCGCTGACGTGACCGGTACCGACCTGGGCATGCCCGCCTTCCCCGCCCCGCCTCCCTCTCCCGCCGCTCCCGCTCCTCCAGACTTCCCCGCCTTTCCCGCCGCCGCGCGGGAGGCCGTACACAACGAGGTACTGCGCGCCAACCTCCGCCGCGCCACGCACACCATCCGCGACAGGCGCCGGCGGGCCGTGGCCGAACTGGCGGACTGGGACCGGCTGCGAGCCGCCGGCAAGGCCGTCAAGGACCACACGATGCGCCATCTCGACCGCTACCTGCTGCAGTTGGAGGCGGCGGTCACGGCGGCCGGCGGCGCCGTCCACTGGGCCGCCGACGCGGCCGAGGCCAACCGGATCGTCACCGAACTGGTCCGGGCGACCGGCGAGCGCGAGGTCGTCAAGGTCAAGTCCATGGCCACGCAGGAGATCGGGCTCAACGAGGCCCTGGAGGCCGCCGGGATCGCCGCGTACGAGACCGACCTCGCCGAGCTCATCGTGCAGCTCGGCCACGACCGGCCCTCCCACATCCTGGTCCCGGCCATTCACCGCAACCGGGCCGAGATCCGCGACATCTTCCGGGCGGAGATGGGCGGTTGGGGCCGGCCGGCGCCCGAAGCGCTCGGCGACGACCCGCGGGAACTCGCCGAGGCGGCGCGCCTGCACCTGCGCGAGAAGTTCCTGCGCGCCAAGGTCGCCGTGTCCGGAGCCAACTTCATGGTCGCCGAGACCGGCACGTTGGTCGTCTTCGAGTCCGAGGGGAACGGCCGGATGTGCCTGACCCTGCCCGAGACCCTGATCTCGGTCGTCGGCATCGAGAAGGTCGTCCCGACCTTCCGCGACCTGGAGATCTTCCTCCAGACGCTGCCGCGCTCCTCGACGGCCGAGCGGATGAACCCGTACACGACCATGTGGACCGGCACGACGGACGGCGACGGCCCCTCCGCCTTCCACCTCGTCCTCCTCGACAACGGCCGCACCGACACCCTCGCCGACCCGACCGGCCGCCAGGCGCTGCGCTGCATCCGCTGCTCCGCCTGCCTGAACGTCTGCCCCGTCTACGAGCGCGCCGGCGGCCACGCCTACGGCTCCGTCTACCCCGGGCCGATCGGCGCGATCCTCAGCCCCCAACTCCGCGGCACCGCCAGCGCGATCGATGCCTCGCTGCCCTACGCGTCCACCCTGTGCGGGGCCTGCTACGAGGTCTGCCCGGTCGCCATCGACATCCCCGAGGTACTCGTCCACCTCCGCGAACGGGTGGTCCAGGGCGGCCCGGTGACCCGGGGCGGCATCCGCGTCACGCTCCGCCCCGCGGACGGCCGCACCGCCGAACGGGCCGCCATGCGCGCCGCCCGGCTGCTCCTGGACCGCCCCGGGGCCCTGCGCGCGGCGGAGCGGCTGCTCGCCCGGGCCCGGCGACTGGCGCCCCGCAGGCTCCCCGGAGCCGGGCGGGCCTGGACCGACAGCCGCGAACTGCCCACCGTGGCGCCGGAGTCCTTCCGCGACTGGTGGGCCCGGGAACGGAGCACCCCGCAGTGAGCAGCAAGGATCGCATCCTGGGCCGGATCCGCCGGGCGCTGCCCGACAGCCCCGCGCCGGAGATCCCGCGCGACTACCTCCACGTCCACGGCGCCCGCACCCCGGCGGAGCGGACGGACCTGCTCGCCGCCCACCTCGCCGAGTACCGGGCCGTGGTCCACCGCACGGACGAGGAGGGCCTGCCCGCGCTGATCGCGCGGCTGCTCGCCGACCGCGGCGCACGGTCGGTGCTCGTCCCGCCCGGCCTGCCCCCGCACTGGCTCCCGGCCGAAGGCCCCGTCCGCGTCCCCGACCGGGCGGACTCCACGCCGCACGAACTGGACCGGGTCGACAGCGTGGTCACCGGCTGCGCCCTGGCCGTCGCCGAGACCGGCACGATCGTCCTGGACGCCGGCCCCGACCAGGGCCGGCGGCGCATCACCCTGATCCCGGACCACCACATCTGCGTGGTCCGCGTCCCGGACCAAGTGGTGGACTCCGTACCGCAGGCCCTGCCGCTCCTCGATCCGACCCGCCCGCTGACCTGGATCTCCGGCCCCTCCGCCACCAGCGACATCGAGCTGGACCGGGTGGAGGGGGTGCACGGCCCCCGCACCCTGGAGGTGGTCCTCATGGGCTCACAATGAGGGCATGCCATCCCACATCGCCCTGACGGCACTCCTCGTGCGCGACTACGACGAGGCCATCGACTTCTACACCCGCGCCCTCGGCTTCGACCTCGCCGAGGACACCGCCCGCCCGGACGGCTCCCGCTGGGTCGTGGTCCGCCCGCCCGGCGCCACCGAGTCCGCGCTGCTGCTGGCCCGCGCCAAGGACGAGGCCCAGCACTCCCGCGTCGGCGACCAGACGGGCGGCCGCGTCGGCCACTTCCTGTACACCGACGACTTCGCCCGCGACCACGCCCGGATGACCGCCGAGGGCGTCCGCTTCCTGGAGGAGCCGCGCCACGAGGCGTACGGCTCCGTCGCCGTCTTCGAGGACCTGTACGGCAACCGCTGGGACCTGCTACAGCCCGCCGCCCGATAGCGGGGGAGCCTCCCGCACGGGGTCGACCGGCGGCCCGCCGGCCTCCACCCGGCCGGCCAGCTCCCCGGCCCACCGCACCAGGCCCGGCACGTCGACCCCGTACGGCCCCCCGTCCAGCCCCTCGATCCCGGCGGCCCCGCGCCGCAGCAGCCGCGCCCCGCCCACCGCGTTGCCGCGCGCGGCGTGCGTCAACCCGACGGCGAGCTGCGCGAGCCCCCGCCAGAGCGGGGCGGCGGCCTCGGGCCCGGACTTCCAGGCGTCCTCGAACACCTCGTGCGCGTGGAACGGCATCCCCGCGTCCAGCAACCGCTGCGCCTCACGCAGGGTCTCCCCGGCCGACCGCACCACCCCCTCGGCCTGCCGCTCGACCCCGGCCACCCCGTACGCCAGCGGCCGCCCCAAACCGTCCCGCGGCCGCGCACTGCGCGCCCGCCCGTCAACGTCCCGATCCCGTGCGTTCACCACCCCATCCTCCCTCCCGACGATTACCGGTGCATGCACACCCCTCTGCGTGGGGTAATGTTCTGCATGTGCCGCCGAGCACGGGGAAACCCCAGGTCGCAGGCACAACGGGACGTGGCGCAGCTTGGTAGCGCACTTGACTGGGGGTCAAGGGGTCGCAGGTTCAAATCCTGTCGTCCCGACTGTGCGGAAACGCAGGTCGGAGGTCGTTCTCTCATCATGAGAGGGCGGCCTTTCGTGCGTCCGGGATCATGGCGATGTCAGTCTGCCGGGCTACTCTTCCCGCCACGGCACACCGACTGTAAGGACCATGCGAATTGACCGGCATGTCTGCTTTCCCCCTGCCCTTTCAGGCTTCCCGTTCCCTGTCGTTCGCGACGCCCCGAACACTGCGGGAACTTGAGGTCATGCAGTGCAGCGCGCACATTCGGGCGAAGCCTGGTTGGTTCGACAAGATGAACGATGCCGGCATCGTCGGCAGGTGGACGAAGGAAGCGATCGACCAGGGCCTCACCGAAGCGCAGGTTCGGTACGTGCTCGCCGAACTCGTGCACTACGCCGCACTGCGGGACGGGCGAACGGGCATCGAGGTGTCCGCCGTCGACGGTGTGTGGCAGTCGGACACGCTGGTCGACGACAAGCTCGGGTCCCGGCTGCGCGAGGCGGTCCGGGTTCTGGAAGAGGTTCCCGAAGCGGAGAAGGACTGGCATCCCGGATCCGGCGGCCAGGTACTGGATCTGGTTCATCCCTCACTGTTCTGCCTGGTGAGAGACGTGAGTGGCGCGCCCGAGGGGGCTTGGCAGAACCCGACGGACCGCTGGTCGAAGTACGAGTTCTCGGAGAAGTTCCAATGGCTGCCCACGGACGTCGACGTGCATGACGACGGCGGTGTCACCTTCCGCTCGTACGTCAACAACGTCCACCCCGAGACGCATCACGAGCTCGCCTCCGTCCTGCCGGACCTGTTCGCGCGCATGCTCCCGCTGCTGGAGAAGGTGCTCACCGATCTGCGCCATCCGCGGCCTCTGCGGATCGAGCCCGATCCTTACGGGTGGTACGACTCGGAACCGCAGCGTCCGGACAAGTCCGCCTACGACGATGCCGCGGCCTACGCAGAGGCCCTTCGCGCGTGGGAGGCGGCCCAGGACGACTGGTGGGAGAACCGCAGCCCGGTCGTCCCGGACGCCCCGGCCTTCACCGCGCCCGTGCTGCCCGACGAATTCGCCCGGGTCGACCTGCGCGGGCGCCGTCTTCAGGTCATCGCCAAGCTCGCCACCATTCATCTCACCCCGGACAAGCCCGAGTACGCGGGCGGCTCCTGGCATGTCGAGGGGATGTTGAACGAGCGGATCGTCTCGACCGGCATCTACTACTGGGACAGCGAGAACATCACCGAGAGCCGGCTGGCCTTCCGGGCGGCACTGGACGATCCGCACTACGAACAGAACGACGACAACGGTCTGCGGGACGTCTACGGTCTGGAGGACGAGGACGCCCTGAACCAGAGGCTGGGATCGGCATCGACGCCGGCGGGCCGGTGCCTGGCGTTCCCGAACATCCTGCAGCACCGCGTCGGTTCATTCCGCCTGACGGACCCCTCCCGCCCGGGGCACCGGAAAATTCTTGCGTTCTTCCTGGTGGACCCGTCGGAACGGATCGTCTCGACATCCGACGTGCCGCCGCAGCAACCGTGGTCCGACACCTCGACCATGACGCTTGAAGAAGCCGAACACCACCGCGAACAACTCATGCGGGAACGCAAGTTCTTCGTCGACGAACACAACGAGCAGCTCTACGAACGGGAATTCTCCCTCTGCGAGCACTGACAAGGGGCCCCTCGGCCACCGGTGTGCCGGTGTGCCGGTGGGACCAGCATGCCGAGGGCGAGGGGCCCGGTTCTGTCACGACCCCCGCCCGATCACGCCAGGGGGGCGTCCGTCGTCGGGGTGGGGCGGGGTTCCGCGCGGATACCGGTGATCACCACCGTGATGAGGCAGAACGCGATGACCGTCTCGGCCCAGAGGAAGGCGATGTAGTCCAGCAGGCAGCCGATCGGCGGGGCGCCCGGGGCCGTGTTGCGGAAGGCGGCCAGGGCGAAGAGGGTCGCCGCCATCCAGCCGAGGGCGGGCCAGGTGAGGCCCTTTCGACGGGTGACCAGGTACCAGCCGCCGATCAGGACCGAGACGGCCAGCGCCCACATGGCGAGCATCATGAAGATCGCGAAGATGAACACGCTGTTGGAGCGGGCCAGCCCGACGTCGAGGACCGCGATGCCCTGCGTCGTCGAGGCGTCCACCGTCGCCGAGAAGAGGACGTCGTTGTTGGAGAGCGTGACGCGGACCGGCACCTTCTCGCCGCCGAGCACCGCGCCGAACTCGACGTCCGCCCCGTAGGCGTCGAACGGGTAGTCCGTGATCGAGCCGCCCGTCAGGGCCACGGGCACGTCCATCGTGGAGATCCGCTGGTGGGCCTTGAAGGTGAGGTCGCCCCGCGTCGCCGTCGAGGTCTGGACCGTGAGGTCCTCGACGGGGGAGACCCCGCCGGCCTCGGCCAGGGCGCCCCGGGGCGTGACCAGGACACGCAGGGTCATCTCGCGTCCGGCGGCGTCGACGCGCTGGATCGTGGCGCTGACGTCGATACGGTCCCGGTCGGCGCGGCCCGCCGTGTACACCGTGTCCAGGGCCTGGCGCTCCCCGAACTGGAGCCACGCCCCCACGGTGACCGCCGCCACGATCGCGATCAGGACCAGGCCCGGTAGCAACGGGACACGGCGTGCGGGGCGGGCGGGGCGGTGCGAGTTCGACACGGGGGCTCCGGTGGTGCGGTGGCGCTGGCGGTGGCGCGGGCGGATCAGGCGGCGGGCTTGCCGGGCTGGTCGTGGGTGGAGCAGTGGATGCCGCCACCGCCCGAGGCGATGGTGTCGATCTTCACCATGACCACGTCCCGCTTGGGGAAGTGCTCCCGCAGGATCCCGCGGGCGCGGTCGTCCGCCTTGCGGTCCCCGAACTGGGGCATGAACACCGAGTCGTTGGCCACGTAGAAGTTGGCGTACGTGGAGACGAAGTCGTCGCCCTCGCCCGTGATCCGGTTCAGGTCGGGCTGCGGCAGGTCGATGACCTCGAGGCGGCGGCCGCGGGCGTCCGTCTCCTTCGACAGGACGGACTTCGCCTGGTCGGCGGAGCGGGACCAGGAGTCCGGCGGGGTGCTGGGGTGGGCGCGGTCCAACAGGACCACACCGGGGGCGGTGAAGCGTACGAGGCTGTCCACGTGCGCGTCGGTGATGTCCTCACCGCGCACGCCGGCCAGCCAGATGACCTTCTGGACGCCCAGGGTCTGCTTGAGCTCGGCCTCGATCGTGTCCCGGGACTTCCCCTTGTTGCGGTTGTCGTTGACGATCGAGCTCTCGGTGACCATCAGCGTGCCCTCGCCGTCGGTCTCGAAGGAGCCGCCCTCGGCGACGAGCGGGGCCTGGACCCGGGGGATCCCGTACTTCTGCAGCAGCAGGCGCCCGACCTGGGCGTCGTTCGTGTGCTCCTGCTTGTTGCCCCAGCCGTTGAAGTTGAAGTCGACGCCGAGGACCTTGCTGCCCTCCTCCACGAACACGGGGACGGTGTCGCGGGCCCACAGGTCGTCGACGGCCAGCGGGATGACCTCGACCTGGGAGCCGCAGGCCTTCTGGGCCGCGGCCACCTGGTCGGGCCGGGCCATCATGATCACCTCTTCGTAGCCGCCGACGGCCCGCGCGATCCGCGCGATGTCCTCGCGTACGTAGGGCAGGTCCTGCTCCCACACCGAGGCCAGGGCCGGCCAGGACATGAAGGTGCGGGTGTGGCTCTCCCACTCGGCGCCGAACCGGCGCTTGCCGTCCGCAGCGGGCTGCGGGGAGCTGTCGGCACCCGGCTGCGCGCCGGATCCGGCGGGACCGCAGGCCGCGGCACCGAAGACGACGGCGCCGATTCCGGCGAGGGTGCGAAGGACGGTCCGGCGGGTGGGGGGAGTGAACGACACGGGGGACTCCGATCGTGTGCTGGCGGAGCGAGGGGCGTCCGGCAAGGGGGGCACGGGAGGCGTGGCACAGGCCTGCGGGCCGGGCCCTATCCAAAGGGTGCACGCTTTGCACCGAGAAAGGCTGGTACGCACGGGAAAGTGGTGCGCCCAGATGTCGTCCACTGTCGCACTGACTGGAAATTCAGTCAATTTGCGAACCGAGGGAACCAAGACGGCCGATCTCGACTCCGATGGCCCCGCGCATCAGGTCACGGGCGTGCCCCACCGGCAGCAGACCGCTCAGCCAGCGGCCGCTCAGCCCCTCCAGAAGGGCGGTCAGCCGCTCGGCGGCGCAGGTCGCGGCCTCGGGCGGCGCGGCCGGGCACAGGGCGGCCAGCAGGGCGGCGACCTCCTCCACCCAGGCCGCTCCGGCCGCGCCGAGCTCCTCGCGCAGTTCCGGGTCGAAGATCGCGTGGGCCCGCAGCTCTCCCCAGGCCGTGCTGTTCTCGCGCACCTCGGGCAGGTCCTGGAACTCGAGCAGCAGGATCCGCTCCAGGAGCTGGCGGGGGTCCGTGCCGGAGGGCGGTGCCCCCGCACTGCCGGCCGCCTCGCAGCCCGCCCCGTCGGCCGCGCCGGTGTAGCGGTCGGCCCGGTCGGTGATGAAGGCCAGCGCCTGCCGCAGGATGCCGGTCCGGTCCTTGAAGTGGTAGTAGATCAGGGCGGTCGACACGCCGGCCTCGGCCGCCAGGTCGCCCACCCGCAGTCCGCGGACCCCACGTCGTGCGATGACCCGGGCGGCGCCCTCCAGGATGGCCCGTCTGCGATCCGACACTGGGTGATCCTCCCTTCCGGCTGTGTGCGTCTCGCATTGTCACACATTGACTGAAACTTTAGTTAGCGGCACGATGCGCCCCAGGTCATTGCCGCACCGCACCGCACCGCATCGTTGAAAGAGCCGCCGCATGTTCCCTCAGCCTCCGGGCGTCCAGTCCGCCCTCACGGCCCTGTCCGCCGACGACCCCCACGAAATCGGCGGCTACCGCCTCCACGCCCGGCTCGGCTCCGGCGGGATGGGGGTGGTCTACCTGGCGTACACGCCGGGCGGCCGGCCCATCGCCCTGAAGGCCGTCCGGCGGGAGTTCGCGGCGGACCCCGAGTTCCGCGAGCGCTTCGCCCAGGAGGTGGCGAGCGCCCGACGCATCCACGGCCTCTTCACCGCGCAGGTCGTCGACTCGGGCGAGGACGACCGCACCCCGTGGCTCGCCACCGCCTACGTACCCGGCCCCTCGCTGCACCAGGTCGTCCAGCGGCACGGCCCCCTGCCCGTACGCACGGTGCTGCTGCTCGTCGCGGGCATCGCCGAGGCGCTCCAGGAGATCCACCGGGTGGGCGTGGTCCACCGGGACCTCAAGCCGGCCAACGTGCTGATCGCGGGGGACGGGCCACGGGTGATCGACTTCGGGATCGCGCGCGCCGCCGACGCCGCCGCCCTCACCGGCGTGGGCCTGCGCATCGGCACCGCCGCGTTCATGGCGCCGGAGCAGGCACTGGGCCACCCGGTGACCTCCGCGACCGACGTCTTCGCGCTCGGGGCGCTGGCCGGGTTCGTCGCCGGCGGGGTCCCGCCCTTCGGGAACGGGCCCGAGTCCGGGGCCCTGTACCGGGTGGTCCACGAGCACCCGGACCTCGGCCGGATCCCGCACGAGCTGCACGACCTGCTGTCGTGGTGCCTGGCCAAGCGTCCGGAGGACCGCCCCACGACCGCCGATCTGATCGCGGCCGTCCAGGCCCACCCCCTCGTGGGTCCGCGGCCGCAGTTCACCGAGGGCTGGCTGCCCCGGCCGGTACTGGCGGAGGTCGGGGGGCGGAAGGAGCCGACGGACGGGCCGGAGCGGCCGGGTGCGCCGGGCCACAGGGAGCCGTCCGTCCCTCCGGTCTCGTGCGTCCCTCCCGTACCGGAGCACCTCCAGGCGACCATGGCCGCGCCCGGATCCGCGTACCCCGCCCCCGGGCCGGGCGGGACCATGCCCTACGCCCCGGCCCCGATCCCCGGTTCGACGGAGCCCGCGCCGACCGCCCCCGCGTCCGCAGCGGCGCCCGCACCCGTGCCCGCGCCCGCACCCGCGCCCGCACCCGCGTCCGCGCCCCCGCGCCGTGACCGCCGGCGCGACCGGAGCCGGCTGCCGGTCATCGCCCTGGCTGCCACCGCGACCCTGCTGGCCTGCGGCGGCGCCGCCTACTGGTTCGGTTTCCCGCCGGAGGAGGGGGGCGCCGCCGGGGGACCCGCCACCGGCTCGCCCCGGCCGCCGACGGCCTTCGCGTACGTCCCCGGATACAGGCAGGCCGAGCTCACCGCACCGGATTCCGGTTACGAGTTCGATCTCCGTGCCGGGAAGGTGGTCCCCGCCGAGTCGTCCCCCTGGTACCTCGCCCGCGGCTCCGACGCCTTCGTGCTGTCCGAGGAGTCCGACGCGTTCGTCGCCGACGGAACCGGAGAGCTGACCCCGGACGACTGTGCGCGCGGCGTCGAGACCCGGCCCGTGACGACCCTGCCCTTCAAGGCGCTCGCCCATGAGCGCCCCTTCTGCGTACGAAGCCCTGACCAGCGGGAAGTCGCGATCGTACGGCTCGTCGAAGCCGACTCCGCGGGCTCCGTGACCATCGCCGTCGACCACTTCCGCAAGAGCTGATCCGGGCAAGTGGAACCGCGTCCGCGTGGCCGGGCGACACACGGGAAAGGTTGACTGAATTTTCAGTTAAGGCAAGGATGCCGTCCATCCCGCCCCTCCTCATCAGGGAGTCACCATGGATATCAACCCCCGCACGTCCCGCCGTCGAGTGCTCCAGTTCGGCGCGGCGGCTCTGCCGCTGGCGGCCCTCGGCTCCGCCCTCCCGTCCCTGGCGCGGACGGCCTCGGCGGCGGAGACCGGCACGCTCCGCATGCCCGCCGAGACCGACCGGCACCTGCGCACCTACATGGCCTGGCCGGCCCTCGAGTCGGTGTGGGAGACCGGCCTCGGCGCGGTACGCCGGGACATCGCCGAGGTGGCGCACGCGATATCGCGCTACGAGCCGGTCGTGGTGCTGGCCCGCCCGGGCCAGGCCTCCGAGGCCCGCTACCAGTGCGGACCGGGCGCCTACTACGGCATCCAGGTCATCGACATCCCCAACGACGACCTCTGGATCCGGGACTTCGGCCCCACCTTCGTCGTCGCCCCCGGCGCCGTCGCCGGTGTGGACACCAACTTCAACGGCTGGGGCAAGGCCGGTACGAAGTACGCCCAGCCCTTCGTCAACGACGCGGCGGCGGCCCGCACGCTCCTCGCCGAGTACGAGGTGAACCGGATCCGCGCCGGCTTCGTCGGCGAGGGCGGCTCGCTGGAGACCGACGGCGAGGGGACCCTGCTGGCCACGGTCAGCTCGATGGTGAACTCCAACCGGAATCCGGGCATGAGCCAGGACCGGGTCGAGCAGGCCATGAAGGCGGCGCTCGGCATCGACAAGGTGATCTGGGTACCGGGCCTCGCCGGCCAGGACATCACCGACTGCCACATCGACTGCCTGGCCCGCTTCATCACCCCGGGCCGGGTCATCCTCGACAAGCCCGGCCCCGGCGCCGACAAGAAGTGGGTGGCCGTCTACGAGGAGACCAAGCGGGCCCTGCAGAGCGCCACCGACGCCCGTGGCCGCCGCCTGGCCATCACCGAGCTGCCCGGACCGGACCGGCGCGCGATCCGCGGCCGCGGCGAGGAGTTCCTGTCCAGCTACACCAACTACTACACGGCGAACGGCGCCGTGATCGCGCCCCAGTTCGGCGACGGATACGCCGACGGCGTCGCCTACGCCATCCTGCAGGCCGCCTATCCGGGCCACCGGGTGGAACAGCTCTCCATCGACGGCATCGCCTCCGGCGGCGGCGGAATCCACTGCGCCACCCAGTCGCACCCGGCCGTGCCGCCGGCGCTCTGATGGCCGGGCCGCCCCCACGGGCGCGGACGGCCCCGCCCGGCGGGGCGGCCCGCGCGCCGTCCGGCACTCCTGGTGACGGGCCGCGTACGTACGCACCCGATCACCCCGGTAGGGTGCGGACCATGGCGTCTCGTAGTACTCAGATCCTCGAAGCCGCCGCCCGGGTGATCGCCCGGCGCGGTGTACGCGGGCTGCGCGTGGAGGAACTCGCGGCCGAGGCCGGCGTCTCCACCGCCCTGATCTACTACCACTTCAAGGACCGTACGGGCGTCCTGCGCCAGACGCTCGAGTTCATCAACGACCGCGCCGAGCGCTACACCACCGACCGGGACCCGGACCAACCGCCGCTCACCCCGCGCGAAGAGCTGGAGGAGACCCTCCTGCTGGAACTCCAGGACACCGTGCACGTACGGGAGAACAGCTCGGCCTGGGGCGAACTGCGGGCGAGCGCCGTGTTCGACGAGGTCCTGCGCGAGGACCTCGCGCGGGCGACCCTGGTGTGGGTCCAGGAGGTGGCCGCGCTGCTGGGCGCGGTCCAGCCGATGGTGCCGGCCTCCGCGCTCGCCGCGGCCGCCGAACGGCTCACCGCGCTGCTGGAGGGCTTGAGCATGCGCTGGCTGAGCGGCGGCATCAGGATCGGCCACGCCCGTGAGCTGATGCGGGGCGCCATCGACGCCGAACTGGCGGGTCTCGCGCAGGGCTGACGCCCGCCGGACCGGGGCCGCTCCACGGCCCCCGGCCCCGTCCCGCCCCGCGCGGACCCTCGTACGCGCCCCGCGGCCACGCTGCGGCAGGTCGTCCGTGCACGCGGCGGCGCGCGGGCGCCTCACCCGGTTCTCTCCTGCGGCTCCTCTGTGGATCTCCCGCCGCCCTTCCGCGACTCCTGCGCGCCTCCCACCCGTCCCCCGATCGACTTCCGTGCATCCTTGCGGACCAGGTCCGTTCACCCTCTTGACTGAATTTTCAGTCAATGTCAGAGTGAGGATTCCGACAGGGCGGGTCCAACCTCCCGGCCCTTCGGACCGCTGGCCGACCCGTGCCACCTCGAGGGCCCGCGCCCGGCCCGCACTCCTCGACGCACCCCTTGAGGCGTCCCCCGGCGCGCCACCGGCCCTCGGCCGCCGACTTGCGCACCACACCATCCGGACGGCGACGCCCCGGCCCCGGCCGTACCCTCGCCCGCCGTCCGGAGGAAGGAATGATCATGATGGTTTCGACCGGCCCGGACGCCGGGCGGGACAGCCGGGGGACGTCATGCCCCTGACCCCCACCGAACGCGACCGGCTGCTGCTCTTCACCGCCGCCGAACTGGCCCGTGCCCGGCGCGCCCGCGGCCTGCGGCTCAACGTGCCGGAAGCGACCGCGCTGATCGCGGACACGGTCTGCGAGGCGGCGCGCGACGGGCTGCGTCTGGCCGATGCCCTCGAGCGGGGGCGCGGCGTCCTCGGTCCGGACGACGTGCTCCCCGGGGTCGTCGACATCGTCACCGAGATCCAGGTCGAGGCCGTCTTCGAGGACGGCACCCGGCTGGCCGCGATCAGCGAGCCCTTCGGCCCCCTGGAGCGCGACGACTGCGCCCCGGGTGCGGTCCTGCCCGCCTCCGACACCGTCGCGGCGCCGGACCCGGTCGTCATCCTCACCGTCACGAACACCGCCGCGGTGCCGGTGAGCGTGACCTCGCACTTCCACTTCTTCGAGGCGAATCCGCGGCTGGACTTCGACCGGGCCGCGGCCTACGGCCTGCGGCTGGCCGTGGCGGCCGGCTCGTCCACCCGCTTCGACGCCGGCGCCACCGTCGAGGTCGGCCTGGTGCCCGTGGGCGGCGACCGGATCGCGATCGGCTTCGCGGGGCTGGTGGACGGACCCCTGGACGCACCCGGAGCCAAGGGTGAGGCCCTGCGCCGCGCGGCGGCCTGCGGCTATCTGGGCGTTGCCGCAGATCTGACGGGCGCAGATCTGACGGGCGCAGATCTGACGGACGCCGAGCTGACGGAGGGTGGCCGGGCGTGAGCAAGAAGATCCCGCACAGTGATCACTGTGCGCCGGGTGGCCGGCATATCGATCCTCACGAGTATGCGTCGGTGTTCGGCCCGCGGGCCGGGGACCGGGTGCGGCTCGGTGACTCGGGGCTGACCGTCCGGGT